>CALBMD010000400.1 GCA_937896265.1 uncultured Pseudomonadota bacterium | reverse complement strand
TTTTTTTCAAGCAGAAGACGGCATACGAGATAACGTGATGTGACTGGAGTTCAGAACGTGTGCTCTTCCGATCTCTTTGGGGTGATCATTGAACTTTTTAAGCCATGATTTGCAATAGGCCGCCGATTGATCAACTTGGTTCTGGATTCCAGACTTAGCGCATAGGATGGCGCTAGTAAGTTCTGCAATTAGTTCTTCGCGCGAATATGAGTGATTGCCAAACATGCCGCCCATATCGCGTTTCAAGCGTGATTCATGGCCAGTAGAGTGCCCATACTCATGAAATAGTGTTGAATAATAGGCGTCAACACTCGTAAACGTCTCAGGTTTTGGCATATTGATATAATCAAGGCTAGGTACATAGAACGCCGATTGCTTATCGTGCACTAATCTTAAACTACTCAATGGAGATTGTTTAATAATTGCCTGAGCTGATTCAATGCCATTGAACTCAATGGGTTGAATTTCAGGCGCTACATAATCGGATAGTTGAGATTCATTGAATACCGAATAATACCTGACAAACATGAAAGACTTATTTTCGTCGTTTTTATCTTCGCCTTTGTTCCAGTAAACAATTGGAATACCTTTTTCGCCTTTTTTGACGAAACGCTTTTTTTCTGCCCATTGCTTGAATGTTGCGTACTTCGATGACGTTCTTTGATTGCTGATTTGGTCGCAAAATAATAGCCCTTGATTCGATCCACTGTAAACTGTGCCTGTGAATGGATTAAATGCATCGCTCATAGTGCCGCCTTGCCACGGCTTAGACCATGGCGCAATCCCTTGCTCAAGCTTGTCAGTGATTGATTTAAATACCGCGGTATAAACTGAATTAGTAGATTTTGATTCAAAACCTACATGAGACACGCGTAAAGAATCTGATTCGGTAGGTAATTCAATGTCATTTATTTTGGTGTCCATGCGTGCAGCTATCTCTTGATCTACTTCCCCGCTTGCGTACTCCGTTCCCCCCTTCCCTATGTAGTTATCGTTTCGGATGGCTATTAAAGTGTTTAAGGGTATAAATTTACTCGGTGATTTTGTCGTTTTCATTGGTCTATTCCTTTGTTTATATTGTTTAGTTATCGCTTAAAGCTTGTTTAACGCATTCCTGATAGCTTAGATCGGCGTCATCACCTTGATCGCATGACTCGAAAGTGATCTCGGTGTCCTGCAAATATTCATCAACCTGATCACGCGTAACCGTTTGGCCTTGGTTGATCATGCTTAGCAGTATTGATACTTTGATTAGTAGTGTATTCATTGGTCGCTTCCTTTTTAGTTAGTGTTAGCCGCAAGGTGACTAATGCCGTCTTAGTCTTTAAAGCTTCCGGATCCTCGTGTTGTTTGAGTTTTTGCTGCCTTACTTATTCAGTTTACATCCATTGAAACACAATTGCAACACTTATTTTCAATTAATCATCTTTTTTTCATCAAAGCATATTTATGCACTAAAATAATCCTCAATGATTTCAATTGTAAATGCTATCCGCTCCCATGTATGGATAACTTCAAAAAACTAACCCATGCATAAAAATAATTCACTGCATGATGACAATTAAATCAATTTATCTACAATAGGACTATGAGCAATGAATCTAAGCAAAATGATCAAGATAATCAATCCAATATGCATTTAAATGAAGATGAACTTAAGAAGGTTACTTTTTTGAACATCGTCGCGGATCTCTCTAATGGTCATGGTTTAGCTTATTCGCTCAAGGTTCACGGCGTAAAGGCTACTGAGTTCTTCAAAGAATTAGCCATCAATCCCCATTTAAAGGCCGAGTATGATCTCTCACGCTTGATTAAAGCCGATCTAATGGCTGATGAGTTACTGACCATTGCTGATGATGACACATTAGAGGTAGGCCGAGCCTATAACATGATCCAAGCTAGAAAGTGGGTTGCCTCTAAGTATAACCCGAAAAACTATTCAGAGCGTTTAGAAGTCAATGTGAATAAGAAGGTTGATATTTCAGTGGCTTTAGATGACGCAAAAAAGCGCCTTGAATCGATCGAAGCGTCATACTCTAAACAAGATACTGACATTATTCCGGTTACTTACACCGAAACAACCGAGAGATAGCGCTTTCCTGAGTATTTGCATAGTTTACATAATACTCGTTATCAGACTCTAGCCATCTTGCCAGCTCTCATATAAAGGGCTAGGCGCTATAATTTCATCCATTTACTGCCATAGATACTAGCATTCCAGTGCATTCCAATTGCATTCAGCCCATTCAATAGCCGCCTCAATACATTGACGCTCATCCCACGCCTAGCTCAACTGGCGCGCCATGTAGCCAATGCGACTAGCATTGTCCCTAGATGACAACGTCATCATTTTCTTTCCCTGTATTCAGTCTTAGACATAAGACTAATAGGCACCACAACTTGATAGGGGGGGTGCATAGGGGGATGGGGTCGGATTCTCCATTCCAAACTCTCCCATATGTATGTTTCCCCGCCCTTTAAACCATCCAAGATTTCCTTTCGGTTTAGATTTTGTGGATTTTATCTGGACTAATTTTGTCTATAAATAGCCTTTGTGTAATTTTTTTGAGAAATTGTTTCAAAAGTCTTTTGGTTGATTGTTAATGAATGGTTGGTAGAGTGTTGAGATATGGCGAGTTTGGAATTGAGAGAGAGTCCTTATGATGTAGAGCATGACCAGAGGCTGATGGTTGACGTATTTGGTTTTAAGTATGATCCACTCAAGTATGTACTTTATGCATTCCCTTGGGGTAAGGAGGGTACGCCGTTGGAGATGTTCAATGGGCCGAGGAGTTGGCAGATTGATGTTCTTCGGAGGATGCGTGATCACATTGCTCGGAATCGAGTGCTTATAGCACACGGGAAGTTGCCGGAGGTATTTAAGTTAGGGGTGAGTTCTGGTCGTGGGATTGGTAAGTCTGCCTTGGTGTCATGGATTAATTTATGGATGATGAGTTGTGTTCCAGGGAGTACGAGTATTACTACCGCGAATACGGAAGCCCAGTTGACATCTAGGACATTTGCGGAGTTGGGTAAGTGGCATACTTTGGCGATTAACAGTCATTGGTTTTTAAAGAGTGCGATGAGTTTGAAGGTACAGCCTTGGTTGGAGCGAGAGTTGCGCGATCAGATGAAGTTGGACACGAAGTATTACTATGCCGAGGCGCAGCTTTGGTCAGAGGAGAATCCCGATGCGTTTGCTGGTGCGCACAATATGCTTGGGTTATGTTTGCAGATGGATGAGGCGTCTGGGATACCTACTCAGATTTTTGATGTGAGTGCGGGTTTCTTTACGGAGCCGACACTTCATAGGTACTGGTTGGTTTATAGTAACCCTCGAAGGAACAGTGGGGCGTTTTTTGAATGCTTTCATAAGAATAGGGCTTATTGGGATCGGTTGCATATCGATTCGAGGACGGTCGAGGGGATCGATAAGAAGGCTTTGCAGGTGATCATAGACCAGAATGGTGAGGACTCGGATCAGGCGCGTGTCGAGGTCATGGGTCAGTTTCCGAGGTCTGGAGAGAAGCAATTCATTAGTCGTGAGTTATGTGATTACGCGATTGAGAGGAAGGTTGAGAAGGATGATTACGCAGGACTTATTATGGGTGTTGATGTGGCTCGGTTTGGGGATGACAGTTCTGTTGCTTGGTTTAGGCGTGGAAGGGATGCTGTTAGTATTCCTCCTGTGGTTCTTAGGAATGTTGACAATATGCAATTGGCTTATGAGTTGGCTAGAGTAATTGATTTATATAAGCCGGACGCGATTTGTATTGATAGTGGGAATGGAACGGGAGTGATCGATAGACTTAGAGAGATGGGCTACAAGGTTCATGAGGTGTGGTTTGGTCATAAGTCTCCCGAAGATGAGTGGGCGAATTATCGGACTTGGTTATGGGCGCAAATGCGTAATTGGTTAAGTGGTGGGTGTTTGCCGGAGGATCAGGAGTTATATGACGATTTGATAGCTCCCACGTTTAAGTATCAGGGATCGAGTGAGAAGATTCGTTTGGAGACTAAAGAAGAAATGAAGCTTAGGGGTTTATCGTCACCCGACAAGGGGGATGCTTTAGCGTGTACGTTCGCGATTAAGGTTTCTCGTTCAGATGGTTCAGCGTCAATAAAACGTCAAAAGAATCGTATTGCAAAAGGATTAGACTATAATATTTTTAAATGATGGTTTAGATTTTTAAATAAGGGGAGATAAATACTTATGAGTTTTTTGGGTTCATCATCTAAGTCTACATACACTCCAGGACCAGGCGACATTGCTCGCGATGAAGCGAACAAGGCAAAGGATCGAGAAATTGCCATGACTAATGCTGAAGTGGCTACGTCAAACGATGTCATTAAAAACAACTATCGCAAGTCTCGATCTTCAAACATGTTATTTAAATCTTCTGGTGACGCTGGTGTTTCAAGAAAAACTCTTTTAGGGGGCTAAACAATTGTTAGATTATAATGTTGCCGAGGAAATTTTAAAGGACTTTGGGCAGCTTTCGTCTTTACGCTCAAATGAGGAGTCACACTGGCAAGAGATTGCGGAGCGCGTGATCCCTAGCCATGTAAATACTTTTAGTACGAATGGGTTAAGAAGTAAGGGTCAGAAGAATACGGATCTTATTTTTGATTCTACTGCGACTGTCGCACTGTCGCGTTTTGCATCAATCATGGATTCATTGCTTACGCCCGTAAATCAGAAGTGGCACCGACTAAGCACGAGTAACCGATATTTAAATAAGGATCGTCAGACTAGGCTTTGGTTTGAAGAAGCCACTGAAATCCTTTTTCGGTATCGATATTCCCCTCGCGGTAACTTCATCTCTCAGAATAACCAGAATTTTACTTCTCTAGGTGCATACGGCACTGGAGCACAATTCATTGACCGCCTAACAAGTGAGCCAGGTCTTAGATACAAATGTATTCCATTAGGTGAAATCTATTTCGCGGAAAACCATCAGGGGATTATCGATAAAGCATCAAGACGCTTCATGATGACCGCACGTCAAGCCTATCAAAAGTTTAAAGATAAAACTCCTAAAGAGATTATTGAAAAAGTAAAGACTCACCCTGAAAACGAGTTCTGGTTTGTTCACTGTGTAAAACCTAGACACGACTACGATCCTTCTCGATACGATTACAAAGGTAAGAAATACGGTTCCTACTATGTGAGTGAAACGGGCAAGAAAATGGTTTTAGAGGAAGGGTATCAAACTTTTCCTTATGCTATTTCTCGGTATACTCAAGGTCCAGGCGAAGTTTATGGTCGCTCCCCGATCATGGAAGTATTACCAGCTATTAAGACTTTGAATGAACAGAAAAAAACGATCCTTACTCAAGGGCATAGAATCGTTAACCCTGTTTTACTCGCGCACGATGACGGAGTGATCGATGGATTCTCTCTTGCTCCTGGTGCGATTAATCCAGGCGGTGTTTCTGAAGAAGGCCGATTACTCATTCAAGCGTTGCCTACGGGTCGTGTTGATATTGGTCGAGATATGATGGAAGATGAAAGAGCAATTATCAAGGACTCTTTACTCTCTACTCTTTTTCAGATATTGGTTGAAAATCCTCAAATGACTGCGACCGAGGTCATGGAACGCTCTAAAGAAAAGGGAATGTTATTAACTCCGACCGTTGGCCGACAACAAAGCGAATACTTGGGGCCGATGATCGAAAGGGAGCTAGACCTTCTCTCACAAATGGGTCTACTCCCTCCGATGCCTCCTGCACTCTTGGAAGCACAAGGGGAGTTCACCATCATTTACGATTCACCCTTGTCTCGTGCCCAGCGTGCGGAGGAGGCTTCTGGTATCATGAGAACTGTCGAGAGCACTCTTGCCATTGTGAATGTGACTCAGAATCCTGAACCGCTTGATCATTTCAATTGGGATGTTATCGTCCCTGAGATTAGTTCTATTCATGGCGTACCTGAACGATTCCTAAGATCGATGGATGAAGTTCAAGCAATCCGCGAAGGCCGCGCTCAAGAGGCACAGGATCAGAAAATGATTCAAGCTGCCCCTTCTGCCGCTGCGATCATGAAACAGGGAAAGTAAATTTTAGAGGTTTTTAATGGATTTATTGCAAAAAGCAAAAGATATTATCTTCAAAAGACAGTACGATTATTTAAACGTATTCGACAAAAACAATGTCTCTACCGAAGCGGTGCTAACGGACTTAGCTCGTTTTTGTAGAGCGCATGAAAGTACATTTCTTGCCGATCCAAGAGCGCACGCAGTGCTTGAGGGAAGGCGCGAAGTGTGGCTTAGAATTGCAAAACACTTAAACCTTTCGCAAGAAGAGTTGTGGAAAGTTTACGAAAACAAGGGGAAATTATGAGTCAAGATCAAAGTAATTCAAACGTAACACCAGAAATTGTAAACGGCGCAGTTAATAATCCTATTCAAGCCCCACCCAAAACTCCTGATTCTTATCAGAGTTCTTGGACCGCCTCACTTCCTGATGATATTCGTGGATATGCTGAACTAAAAGGTTTTAAGGACGTTTCTAGTGTGGTTGAAGCCTACCGTAACTTTGAAAAGATTCGCGGAGTACCGCAAGAGCGACTATTAACCCTTCCCGAAAAAGCGGATGCCCCTGAATGGGGTTCGATCTATGAACGACTAGGTAAACCCGCTAAAAAAGAAGATTACAAAATTGGAGGAAAAACAGGTCAAGACACTGAATTTTCAAACTGGGCTAAAGAAGTATTTCATGGCGCTAACCTTTCTACTAAACAAGCCGAGACTATTTCTGCTAAGTGGGAGGAGTTCGGTGCTGCAATGAACGAAAAACAAACTCAAGCATTCAATCAAAAAATGGAGCAGGAAGTGCTTTCATTGAAAAAAGAATGGGGCCAAGCTTACGACCAACAAGTTCAATCCGCAAAACAAGCCGTTTCTGCATTCGGAATCGACGAACAAACCGTCGATAAGCTTGAAAGCGTGTTGGGCCATCAAAAATTAATGAAAATGTTTTCTGAGATCGGATCAAAAGTTGGAGAGGGTGAGTTTATTACGGGTAAATCTGGAAACGGATTTAATGGCGTGATGACTCCAGCCGCAGCAAAAGAAAAGATTAAAATGCTTCAAGCTGACAAAACATGGGGTGCCAAATATGTGGCGGGTGATGCCGATGCGCGACAAGAATTTGCTAATTTGCATAAAATGGCATTCGGCGCTTGATTATTTTTTAAACTAAAAGAATACTGATTAAGTTGAACCATCTTTTGCTGTTAGAAACCTAGTGGTAAAAGGTGGTTTATATAAAATTGCGATAACCTAAAAAACGATTGGGCCGCATGACCGCAAGAAGAGATTGCAAGAGTCACCCGAAGCTTTTGAGTTCGGGAGAACGGCCCCGCAAGGACAAGCCTTTCGAACATTTGTTTTAATTAACTTATTTTCTTAAGGAGAAAAATCATGTCTTTGAACCTAGATGACTTATATGTAAAGCAGTTTTCAAGCAATATCGAGCTACTTCTTCAGCAAAAAAACTCAAAATTCAAGGGAACCGTGATGAGCGGTATGCACTACGGTGAACAAGCTTCGCCTGTAGACCAAATTGGATCAGTAGAAATGTCTGAAGTTACTGGTCGATTCCAAGATAAACAGCGCACTGACGCTGCCGTTGATCGTCGTTGGGTTGCTCCAACTTCTTTCGATCTAACTCAAATCATTGACCACCACGACAAATTGAAATTACTAGCTGACCCACAAAGCTCATACGTTCAAAATGCCGTTGCCGCTGCAAATCGTAAGTACGATGATCTAATCATTGATGCTTTCACTGACGCTGCAAAAACAGGTAAATCAGGAACAGGAAGCACTTCAATTCTTGCTGCAAACACTATCGCAGTAAACGAAGGTTCAAGCTCAAACACTGGCTTGACTGTCGCTAAACTTCGCGCCGCTCGTAAGAAATTACTCTCTTATGAAATCGATCTTGACGTTGATCCAATCTATTGCGCGGCTTCTGCCGAGCAATTAGATGATCTTTTGGCTGAAGCGCAAGTAATCAGCATGGACTACAATGAACGCCCTGTTTTGGTTGATGGAAAAATCAATCGTTTCTTGGGAATCAACTTCATTCACTCTGAGCGTTTGAACGTAAACGGTTCAAGCTATCGCCGAGTACCTGTTTGGGCAAAATCAGGCATGTACCTTGGAATGTGGGAAGATATGGTAATCGACGTTCACCAAAACAAAAACTTGCGCGGAAATCCGTGGGAAGTTTATGTGATGATGACCGCTGGTGCTACTCGTATCGAAGAGAAAAAAATCATTGACGTACTTTGTGCGGAATAATTAAGTAAAGAATAAGGAGAAAATAAAATGGGTGTAGTTGCAAATAAAAGTAATGCGATCACGTCGATTGATGCTAAAGAATTGGTTAATTCCAATATTTTAGATGGTCAACTTCGTGCTCTAGTTGGTTGTGCGGTAATTGCGAGTGGTGATTCTGCCACTTCGACATATCGTATCGGACAGATCCCTTCTAATGCGCGTGTTTCACAAATTATTGTGTCACACCCAGACATTGGAACGACTACCACTGCTGATGTTGGTTTATACGACACATCAGGAAATGGTGGAGCTGTAGTGGATGCGGATTTTTTCGCGGCTGCTTATAGCTTAAAGGATGGCGCTGGTCACGGTATTGATGTTACCCACCGAGCTACTGCGTTTCCATACAACAAATGCGATAAAATGTTGTGGGAAGCGTTGGGATTGTCTGCTGATCCTAAAAAAATGTATGAACTAGCTTTAACTCTTGTTGGCGCGGCTGATGCTGCGGGTGATGTTGCTGTTAAAGCTTATTTCACAATCTAATTAAATCATTCATGGGGCTTGGGGGATATTTTATCTCTCAAGCCTTATGTTTAAAAAGGGGAATAAATGGCAACACGAAGATATAAAATTAATCCAGGCGAAACAGAGTTTGAAATCGTTGAAGAAGTTGGTGCTGCTACCAATTCGGATGCAGTAGAACTAACCGTTGATCTAGCGACAACTGCGGTAAACGCAGATGGATCTACTCGCGCTATTACAAAACAAGAAGTATTAATGGCGATTGAAATGTTAGAAAACCATATCGTAAAAGGCAATTGGCCCCCTGCTTGAGGAGATAACAAATGGCTAAACTATATATTTCTGAATATTCAGAGGCTCCAATTGGATTTAATGGTCAAATGCTTGCTGCGGGTAAAGAGCCTTCAGTGTTAGAGCAAACCCCTGTTGTAATCGGAGCGGGAAGCCTTCAATCTGCTGCGTTTGATGCTAAAACAAAATTCGTCCGTATTCATACAGATGCAATTTGTTCTATTTCATTCGGATCTAACCCGACAGCTACAGTAAACACAAAACGTCTTGCTGCAAATTCAACCGAATATTTCGGTGTAATTGCAGGACAAAAAGTTGCCGTAATCACTAACACATAAGGAGTGTTTAATGAATCAGCCTAGTATTCCTCCAAGTCAAGGCGTAAAGGATTTGTTAGAAATATTAGAAAATATTCAAAACAAGTCTAAAGCCGAATCTATTTTGAAAGAAATGGAAAAGATTAATTCTGAAGTTTCTGCAAAAATGCAGGAAAACGCTAATTTTGCGTCTAAAATTAATTCAGAAGTTGCTTCTCTTGAAAAGTTAAAACTTGATGTGAAAGAAATTTCTGATGCCTTAGCTAAGGAACAAGAAGAGTACAAATTAAAGTCAAAAAAACTTGAAGAGAGACAATTAATTTTTAATAAAGAGTTTTCAAACCTAGAAGAAGAGAAAAGTAAATTTTCTAGTTTTCTAGAATCAAAAAACTTCGAACTTAAAAAACTAGATTCTGAAGCACTTAAAAATCTTGAAGATTCTAAAAAGGCTAAAGACGAATACGAAAGTCTTCTTTCTGACTATAATCTTAAATTGGCTAAACTAAAAGAATTGGCGGGTGGGTAATGAGTTTTTCAAATACAGCTGAAACAGCGATTAACAATTATATTTTTGTAGGAACAAACGTATCTTGGGATGGCAATACCGATCTTTGGTTAGCACTTCACACTGCTGATCCAGGTGAGGCGGGTAGTGCAGTAACAAGTGAAGCGACCTATGGATCATATGCGCGAGTAACAATGACACGCGCTTCTGACTTCACGGTATCAGGTGCAACTGTAGAGAATGCAAACCTTGAACAGTTTCCAACTTGTACTTCTGGAACTAACACAATCACTCACGCATCAATCGTAACTTCATCAAGTGGGGCTGGAACAATCATTTGTTCAGGTGCTTTGAATAGTTCGGTATCTGTAGCTACAGGGATTCAACCACAATTTGCGGCTGGCGCATTAGTATTCACGTTGGATTAATGCGATGGCAAACGAATACTTAAAAGCCCTATCTGGTACTGACGAAGAGAAGAAGGCGCTATTTAATTTATTCACGCAGAAGCTACTTAACGGGGAACACTTAAGCGATGCAGAGAGAGCAATGTTTGAGTTTCTTAAGAACGAACTAACGGGGGCAGACGGTGGGGTTTAGTAGCGTTAAATCATACGTTGATGCAATCGAAAATGGACAAACGCAAATAACTAATTTTCGTAAGGTATTATCTTATTCTGGTGCGGCAGGATTATGGACGGATCTTTCCATGTCTGGCGGTAATCCTAGGCCAAACTTTTACGCAGCAACTCCTCTTGAATCATCTACTCTAAACGGTAATTTTGGAATTTATCACGGAGAAAACACACCAAGCGGGACAAAACATTTACTAAGAATTACAACGTCAAACATACCGACTGGTGCGGCTGGTTTTTTATTCAACTTTAAGCTTCTTGATTATTTGATGTTCTATCCTTTTATTGATGGAGATTCTACAGACGAGCAAATTCTAACTACCAATGCAACTCTTCCAAGGTATTCAAGTGGCGAGGGCGTTTACGCAATGTTAATCGCTCAAGGAGGCTATACTGGTGGGCAGAACTGTACCATCAACTACACAAATTCAGATGGAGTATCCAATAGAGTTACTACTCCACTTTTGCTAAATACCACTGGAATTACGGCTTCCAATTTAACTACGATTGGACTTGGCACTTTCGCAAGTGCACCAAGAACTTATAGCTGGCCGTTTTTTCCACTGGTCGGATTAGATAAAGGCGTGAGATCAATTCAAAGTATTACTTTTGAGGCTCCTATAGGCGGTGTTCACGCGCTTGTTTTAGTAAAGACAATTGCAGACTATCAACACGCAACAATATTGGCACCAAGCGAAAAAACTTATCTTACTGATTTTGCATCTGCACCAAGAATTTATGATGGCGCATATTTGAACTTTATCATGCAATCTACTGCTTCTGCTACATTAGCACTCACATTAAACGGAACCTTAGAAACGGTTTGGGGGAATAACTAAAATGGGATTTAATTCACAAGACGACTTAATAAATGAGATCACGAATAACGGAAAATTTTATAAAGCTGAATTTACAAAGACTGTAAACTTAGCTGCCACGGCAGGACGATGTTACGACTCGGGTATGTTTACAGGAGCGCCTTTGATTCAAACCTACGGCGACATCATAAAAAACGGACTTTTTCAAGGTTCGCTCTATAACTGGACTGCAAACGGAACAGGTTACGCATATGGCGCAAATACATGTGTTAAGACCTCTGGAACTGGAACAACACTAACGGCTGACTCACTTCAAAGGCCTTTAGTTGCTGGCAGAACTTATCGCGTATCTTACACGATAACCGCATTTACTTCAGGAACTTGCACAGTATCAATCGGTGGAACAAGCGGAACAGCTCGCGGTTCTGCTGCAACTTTTGTCGAGTTTATTGTAGCTGGGGCAACGCAAGCAATTGTGTTTACGGCTGCTGCTTCGACTAACGTATTCACAATCGGTAACATTTCTGTAACTGAGTGGGGTGCTGGTGCAACTTCTATTAGTGGATCTGCATTAGCTCCGCTAAAGTTTTCAAATAGTCAGGGCGGTATCTATTGCGGTGGTGATGTTGGACCAGATTCAAAGCATCTTTTAAACTTGAACATGCTAACCCCTACGGCTACAGGAGTTCCTTCACAAGTTTACTTGGTCGATGTTTTAGCGGTTTATCCGTTCCTAGATGCCAACTCACTTTCATCTCAAACACTGACAAACAATTTAAACGTGCTTGAAGATTTTACTGTTGGTACAAACGATATCCTTACCCATGCGTTTTATGAATTACAGGATCTTACTAGAATTCAAGTATCAACTACAGTAACGCTTCCCACTGGTTTAAGTGCGGGTACTGATTACTTTGTGATTAAGTTAACAGACACAACTTGTAAGTTAGCGAGTAGTTATGCAAACGCATTAGCCGGAACTTCAATTTCAGTCACTAGCGGAACTGGTTCAGGCACTCATACAATTAACTGCTTACTTCCACGATACACAAACGGGCAAGGGGTTCGCGCCTACATTGTATCTGCTGGTACTGGTTATTCTGGTGGTCAGCTAACTGGTACAGTTGGAGCGGTAGCACATAACTTTTCATTAAGCTACACAGACGAATCAAACAATTCTGGTAACTCTTTACCCGTAACTGTTTCAGCAACGGCCTCTGCCAACAATGGACATATAACCCATGCGGGCGTAGCTGCGAATAACTATGGACCATTTCTTCCGCTTGCGGCAGGTAACAGGGGAGTTACGTCAGTCCAAACTTTCCAACTATCGGCGGCGTCTGGTACTGCAAACACTTTCTATCACTTAGTTCTTTGTCGACCAATTACCCAGATACCACTCGCGGTGGTTTCTCAAGCTTCTGAGCGAGATCTTGTAAACCAACTTCCATCTATGCCTAGAGTTTATGACGATGCAAATTTAAGCATGATTGTTTACACTGGAGCGGCATTTGCGGCATCTGGAGCACTAATTGGCTCCGCAGAATTTGGGTGGGGTTGATGGCATTAATTTCCAGAAATAACTTTTTATTTGCGAATCCTGTGAAAAATATGGGCGGTCAAGCTTTAGGGCTAATGCGAAATAACTTTTCGCAAACAGGCAAAGTTAGAAATCAGTTTGCGGGTGGTTACAGCCAATACCAAGGCACGCCACGCGGTTATCTTGCTCCTTATTCTTGGATTATACCAACAAAAGATGGCGGTATTTCTACCAGTGCGGAAAGAATGGCGGCTAGTGGCTCTTTAAACGCCGCAACTTTGGGCAGCGGTTATCCAATCACGACTGCAATGAATGCCACGCTTTCTGTAACCGATGCAGCTTTGGGATTGATCGTCGCACTTGAAATTGCATTGGCGGCATCTGGTACAATCACAGACGCAGAACTAGCGGCATCAGCGGCATTGGTCGCGTCCATGTCAGCTAGTGGAACGCTTACAAACGTAGAGCTAGGCGCGATTGTTTCAATGGTCACGGCTTTACAAGCATCAGGAACTTTGACCGCGACCACGCTTGTCGGCGCATTCATGGAATGGAATGTGGGCGGCCCAACTGCACTTTCTCCAGAAGGCTTGGCTAAGGCACTTTTAGATGATTACGACATTGAAAACGGTTACTCTATGAAAGAATCCTTACGATTAATTCTTTCTGCATTGGCGGGTAAAATTTCTGGAGCTGAAACGGCTACGGTTACAATTAGAAATGTTACCGATGGAAAAGAAAGAATAGTTGCTACGGTTGACGGTAGTGGAAATAGAACGGCTCTTGTTTACGATGTTGGAGATGAGTAATGTTTTCTAATAGTTACTTCGCAAAGTCATATTATGCAGGAACTTATTACCCACCATTGTCGGGTTATGCGCCACTTATTGTAAGTAGTAATAAATTTGTAGGATTCATTGGAAACATTGGTTCACTTATGGGGAGAATGTAGATGGCTACAAAAATTGAAATATGTAATAGAGCACTTCAGAAGATTGGAGCAAGAACGATTAACGCTTTAACCGAGGACTCAAAGAATGCTCGATCGGTAAACCTTGCGTTTGATTCTTGCAAGCTTGCTGAACTTGCTGATCACGATTGGAATTGTGCAATTAAAAGAGCGCAATTAGCGGAGGACTCTACCGCACCCTTATTTGGAAAAGAGGCAGCTTATACGCTCCCTTCTGACTTTGTAAGATTGCTTGATCCAGATGAACTTGATAATACAAATCAGCTTGATTGGCAGATTGAAAATGGAAAAATCTACACTGACGATTCCGCTCCATTAGAAATTAGATATATTAAAAATATTACTAACACCTCAGACTTTGATCCGCTTTTAGCAGAAGTTTTAGCTTGTAGAATTGCGCTTGAAATTTGTGAAGATATTACTCAGAGCAATCAAAAGTTACAGAATATTTCATCTCTTTATCAAGAGGCTTTAAAGAAAGCTAAAAAATCAAATGCTTTTCAACGAAGAAGAATTAGACCGCCGGAAGATGACTGGCTAACGGTGAGGAATTAAATGAAGGCTTCACCATTACAAGGGAGTTTTAGCGCGGGGGAGTTAAGCCCACTTCTTTACGGTCGTGTGGATCTTGACCGATATAAAGAGTCATTGGCTGATTGCAAAAACATGATCCCGACCGTACAGGGGGGATTGGTTCGTCGTTCTGGAACCTATTATGTAAATGAAACTAAGGACAGTAGCAAAAGATCAATTTTAGTCGAATTTCAATACAGCATTGAACAGGCTTACATTCTTGAGTTTGGTGATTCATACATTCGGTTTTTTAAAGACAACGGAGTGATCGAAGCATCTCCAGGCGTTCCTTATGAAATTGCAACTCCTTTTGATGACGCTGAAATTTTAGACTTAAAATTTACTCAAAGCGCAGACGTCTTGTATATTACGAGCACTATTTTTGCTCCTAGAAAACTACTTCGGTATGGTGATTCGGAATGGGAGTTAGTGACCATTGATTTTTTAGATGGCCCATATCTTAATCCAAGAGAATTTGGAGATCGCCCCATTATTGGGACTGGCATTCTCACCGCATTTAAAGATGGAACTTCTGCGGCACAGCTTACACCAGGGGCAACGAGTGGATCAACAACACTTACTATTGGAGCCGCTGGAAGCGTCACGGGTGCGGTAAATAATGGCTCTGGTCTAATTAGAATTACCACGAGCACAAGCGATATTTTTGGAACTGGAGCAAGAGCATATATTGCTGGAGTGGCTGGAACTACCGAGGCCAATGGAACGTGGATATTAACTAAAATTTCAGCAACCACATACGATTTACAAGGGTCTGCTTTTGTAAATGCTTTTTCTGGATCAGGCACAATTAGTGCTGGGTTATTTGAGGCCGCAGACGTGGGCAGAAAAGTAAGAATTAGATATACAGGAGATTGGGGATGGGCAGACATCACCGCTCTTAATAACTCTTCACAGGTTCAGATAAATATTAGATCAAACCTTACCGCTTCCACAGCCGCACAGCAATGGAGACTTGGGGTTTACTTTATCAATAATTATCCCGCAACTTGCACCTTCCATGAGGATCGCCTTTGTTTTGCTGGAGCGCCTAAGTCGCCACAAAGAATTGATGCTTCAAAAGTTGGGGATTATGAAAACTTTCCTCCATCAGATTTATCAAATACAACCGTTAAAGATAATGCTTGGTCTTTTGGATTAAATTCAAGTGATGTAAACGTCATCGAAACAATGTCTTCAGATGAAAAGGGATTAATTGGGTTGTCGGTTGGTGGTGAGTGGGTAGTTAGACCATCAAATCAAGGCGAGGCTCTTTCTCCTTTAAATGTTTCTGCAAAGAAAACTTCAAGTTATGGTTCAAGCTACGTTCAAGCCATCCAGGTTGGTCGGGCCACATTGTTTATACAGAGATCGGGTAGAAAACTAAGAGAGTTTTCATACTTTTATGATGTTGATGGTTTTAGGGCAACGGATCTTTCTCAACTTTCTGAACACATTACTGGAGCGGGCCTTGTAGAAATGAAGCTCCAAAAAGAGCCTCAAAGTATTGTTTGGATGCCAAGAGAAGACGGTGTTTTAGTTGGTTGTACTTACGATCGAGACTTAGATAACCTTCGCGTTGGCTGGCACAGGCACGTTTTAGGTGGTGTTTCTGACTCTGCTGATAATGCTGCCATAGTTGAAAGTATCGCCTCAATACCATCCCCAGATGGAAAACGAGAAGAGTTATGGCTGATTGTTAAGAGATATATAAATGGTCAGGTTTTTAGATCAGTCGAGTACATGGTTGCTATGTTTGATGATCTTACCGAACAGGGTGACGGTTTTTTTGTTGATTGCGGATTAACCTATGACGAACCTATTTCTATTACTTCTGTATCGACTGGAGCAACTACGGTTGTAACCAAGGCTTCTCATGGCCTAACAACTGGGGATAGCGTTTACTTTTCTGATGTTTTTGGCCTAAAATACACTGATTCAGATGGAGTTTTAACGAGTATCAATAAAAAATCTTATACGGTTACTGTCTTGACTGCGAATACATTTAGCCTTGATGGTATTGATTCAACTTCTTGGACTCCATATATTTCAGGTGGATATTTTAGAGAGCGCGTTTCTGCGGTATCAAATCTTTCTCACTTAGAGGGGGAGACTGTTTCTGTATGCGTGGACGGTGCGGCTCATCCTGATTGCATTGTTTCTGGTGGTTCAATCACGTTAGATGCTCCAGCTTCGATTGTTCATGTTGGCTTAAAATACATTTCTGATGTGAAGTTAATGAGGATAGAGGCTGGTGCTTCGGACGGAACTGCGCTCGGTAAGACCAGAAGAATCAATAGAGTTGGAATCATGCTTCATAGAAGTCTTGGACTTAAAATTGGGACTTCATACGACAGGCTTGACCCTGTTATTTTCAGAAGCACTTCAGATCAAATGGGATTGCCGCCTCCATTATTTTCTGGAATTATTAGCGAGCAGATTGACTCCGATTATGATTTTGATAATAATATTTGCCTAAGACAAGATCAACCTTTGCCGCTTACGATTTTAGCCGTAATGCCGCAGCTACACACACAGGATAGGTAATGAATAAAATCGTTAAACTAGAACTAAAGCATTTAGAGGATCTAGTTAGTGACGATCTTATGGTCAATATTAGGGCTGGATTATTTGAAGATACGTTAACTAATCTTTCTAAGTCTAAATACGCTTTTACGTTAATGAAAGATGAAAAACCAATTGCATGTATGGGCATTAATGAATACTGGACTGGTAGAGGAGAGGCTTGGGCCATGTTTATTCCTGGCAATCCAGAAGTATTCACAAGAGTTTTCAGGGCGTGTAAAAAATTTTTAAATAGTGTAAATTTAAGAAGAATAGAAGCAACGGTTAGGACTGAGTTTTTAAACGGACACAGGTTTGTAATGATGCTTGGTTTTGAATGCGAAAGATATGAAATGAGGGGATATGGGCCGACAGGCGAGTCTTACTCTGCATATTCTTACATAAAGGGGGTTTATTAATGGCACTACCTATTATTGCTGCCGCTGCTGCTGTGGTCGGAGCGGGTATTTCAATGTACGGAAGCGTTCAACAGGGCAAGGCCGCTGAAGAAGCTGGTCGCGCACAAAGAAATATTAACGAACGAAACGCAATTCAAATTGAGAATCAAGGAAAAGAAGAGGAAAAACTTTTAAGGAAAAACTCGCGCAGACAAATTGGAGAAATGAGGGCCGATTACGGTGCCTCTGGTGTAACACTAGAAGGCTCTCCTCTCGATTGGATGGTTGATAGTGCGATGGCTGCGGAACGAGATGCGCTAAATATTCGATACACCGCCCAAGATCGCGCTCAATCCATGAGAATGGGTGGTCAGTACGCCTTTGAAGAAGGGCAATCAAAGAAAAAAGCATACACTTGGCAAGCCATTGGAACGGGTGTTAGTGCGGCTGGAAGCGTTGCTGGAAAGAGCGGCTAATTTATGCAAATTAAAAACTATAATCAACAGACTACAAAACAGGCTGTATCTGGTCCAAACGCTCCAACGGACTTTGAGGGCGGTGGTATTCAGTCTTTCGGTCAGGGGGTTCAAAATCTTGGTGAAGGATTGCGAAGATACTCTGAAGAAAAAGACACTTTTAATCAAAAAGTTAATTTAAATAAAATCAGAAATGATTATTTAAAAAGACAAGAAGATCGTAAAAATACGATTACTGATCCGACTGGATTCTCAAAAGATTTTGAAGAAGATTTTGATACTTATATCGCCTCAAATAAGATTGAACCAGAAACAGAAACAGGCAGAAAAACGCTTGAATCTGGGATCATGGAAATCAAGGGTCAGTTTTTGCGTGATTCGATCAACTACGAATCTCAACAGGTGGCTCTTAAAACAAAGTCTGACTTGATTGATATTCAAAATAAAAGTTTAAATAACATTACGATTAATCCTAAAAATATTGATTTTGAAATTCAAGATTATGACAGTATTGTAGATGCCGCTCCAAACGTAGGAATGTCTGCCGCAATTAAACCAGAGATCAAAAAAGAGTTTAGATTTAAAGCATACGATCAGGCACTTCAAACCAATGTAAAAATGCTTACTTCTAAAAAGAATGTATCTATTGCCGAGATTAATGCTTTTGAAAAAGAGATAAAAAATAAGGACTCTATTTGGGCTACAAACACCACTAACCCTCAATTTGAAAAGGCTGTATTTCAGCTTGGTCAGGCTAGAGAAACAATCAAGGCAAAATACGAGCAAGACTATATTTCTGGATTCCCTGAGTACATGAAGCAAGTCGGAGAACAGGGTTTAGAAAACAAGCTTTATACTGAAGCAAATATTCGAGCTAGGGTTTCACCAGAAAAAGCAAGATCCATGATTGAGATTATGAAGTCTCAAGAGATGGCCTCGGTTGCGCAAAACGCAGTTAAGGGGAAATCTCAAGACGAGATTATTCAAATGCTTTATGAAAATAAAACTAAAATGAAGGATCAGGCTAATTCTTCAATGTATAACGAATTAAGTTTTGCAGATAAAGCTCTTAGAGAAGGTTTAGAGGCTAGAAATAAAGAGCTAAAAGAAGATGGAGCTGGGTTTGTAAATAAAAACAATGTGGCAGTAGGCGAACGATACAAAGCCGTTCTTGAGCGTCCAAGTAAAGAAACTGCTATGGATTACGCGTCAGCTTCGGTATCCGAGCAAAGAAGACTTAACCCTAGAATCATGCCTTCTGTTTTACCTAAAGATCGCGTGGACGCTATTGGTGAAGAAATTGAAAGAGCCGCAGACTCTATAAACGGCTATGAAAAAGTTGCTGCTTTAATGGCGAATGAAATTGAAATGTATGGCCCAGAATATGCTCCATACGTTATTGAGGATTTAAAAAAGAGTAAAAAAATTAACTCATCTCATATCGTCGCCGCAAATGTTCTTGCTACCACTGGAAATAAGTATCTCGCTCAAGAGCTAATTCAAGCTGGAAGCGCAAGTGAAAAAGAGCTTTTAGTTAGTGATGACTCAAAGAAAAACATAAAAAATGCGATTAACAATTCTTTGATCAAGTTTTCTCAAACGCTATCAAATACCTCTGACGGTTCTAAGATTGTATCTGAAAATGCTGAAGCTTTTGAAAAGTTAGCGAAGCTTAAAGCATCGAAGCGCGGTGGTGAAATTACAGAGAGCGAGGCTTCAGCTCTTATTGACCGAGGACTAAATGATAACTATGTTTTTGAGGGTACTTATCGAATACCAACAAAAATCAGCGGTCAAAAATTCGATACTGATTCGGCAAAAAAAGGAATCAAACAAGTAATGACTAGGGAGTTTTTGGAGAAGTTTGATTATGTTGTTCCTGCAACAAATACAAATTACAAAGACGCAAAAGACCAGATTATCCAATCTATTTTAGATTACGGGATCATTCAAAATAACTCTGATAGCGGTATTAGAATTTTAACAGAAGTTCAAAATCCAGATAGTTATGGATCACAAATTTTAATTAAGGTCGGCGAAGATAAGTTTAAACCTCTCGCTTTTGATTTTGTTGAATTAGATGCAATTAATAAAGCAAAAAACCTCCCTAAGCCTGATGGCAAAAAATCTTCAAGCCTAATTAATATTTGGGGCGGCGAAGAATCTAAACCAGACAGTTTTGATAATTTGAAAAAACAAAACGACTGGAGAAACTCTAAGTGATTTATTCTAAAGAAATATACACTGGGGCTTCATCTTTGTCTGAGCTAAAGACTGGGTTTGGTCGCTCAGTTGAACTTTCTTTTGAAGAAGGAATGGCCTTAAACCCAACTAATCTTCTTAGCGATTACATGACCAAAAACGCTGTAAGCAATGATCAAATCTCTAAAAAAGAAGCTGATGAATTAGCATCCGATAAAAATGTTACTTTAGATATTAAAGATGGTACTTACATAGGTAGAGAAGCCGCTAAAATGATGATTGAACGAAAGTATCAATCAAATAAAAGGGCTGAATACCTAGAGAATGGGCCTTCTGGAATTGCTGGACTTGGCGCTTCACTCACAGGAAATATTGCCGCATCTTTTCTTGATCCCATTGGTATGGCTGCAAACTTTATCCCATTTATTCCTGCTGCTAGAACTGCTTCAATTTTAGCTAAAACTGGTGGTTCGATGGCTGCCCGTATCGGGGCAAGGGCTGCAATTGGTGCTGCTGAAGGTATTGCTGGGGCTGCTGTTCTTGAGCCAATCTTAGCGGGTACTGCTTCCGATGTTGGAGAGAATTATACTCTTGCCGATTCTGCAATGAACCTGGCAATTGGTGGTTTATTTGGTGGGGTCATCCACACAGGATTAAACCTTCGATCAGATATTCATGAACACTTTAAAGCGAATAAGCTAGATGCACCTAATTTAAAAACTGATGTTGAAAAACTATCTACACTTGAGCGAGATGAGGTTTTCACTGCATCTACAAGTCAAGTTTTGAATGATAGCAAGATTAACGCTGAACCAATTTTAAACATTCAGAAAGCCACAAAATCTATTGAAGTTGATCGAGCTATGCAGATTGATCCAGTAGCGTTTAGGGCGTTAGATGAGGCAAGAGCTAGAGTTTCAGAGATTGATTCAAGAGTAGAGTCTTTAAAGGCCGAGGCTCCACAAGGTATTCAAACTAGCGCACAGGAAAGAATAACCGAGCTTGAAACAATTTTATCCAATCAAGAGATTGCTCCTGCTACTGGTGTTGATGTTGCTGCTATTGCTAAAGAGCTAGATAGCTTAAAATCTACACAATATGAATCAGTCATCATAAAACAAGACGATCAATCAATTAAAAGAAATGCTGAAATCGAGGCACTATCAAAAGAGCGTGAATTGATTCTAAAAGATAACGAATTAAGGGATAGAATTTCTACCGCTTTAGATGCTGCAAAAAATGACGTTAAAAATAATCCTGCCAGTGGCGTAGTAAAGCACTATGACGTTGATGGTGAAATTCATGACTATGCTAATGGTCGTGGTGATCTACCTACAGTAGAGCGATCAAAATCAGCCTTCAAAGATATTGACGTTGCAAATGAATCAAAACTTCACAATGAATCATTTTCAGACATTAAAAACTCTGAAAACTATGACAAAGATTCTGTTGATCTAATTAATGAAAAAGAGAAGGTTTTAAAAGAAAACGAAAAAGTAACAGATGCAGAAAAGATCAATCTGGTATCTTCTGAATTAAAGCAAAAACTTAAAGCAATGAATATTGATTACGACACTTTCATGGAAGATTTTAATAAAGAGATTGAACTAGCAAGAACGAATATTAAGGTAGCTGAAAACCTTATTCCTTGCGTCCTGGGGGTTAAATGAAATTAGATAATTGCCTTATTGGAGCCGAAGAAGCCCTTGGTCGATCACTGACAAGCAAAGAGAAAAAGCAGATTGTTGATAAAATCGATAGATCGATTAAGAAGTTTGCGGGTAAAGACTCTTCACGGTCTTCTGCCTCGTTGATGGCTGCGGTACTGCAAGACATTAGCGATGTTGAATTAAAAAATGCTGAACGTAAAAAGTACAACGATCTTATCAATGCCTCAAAAAAGATAGATATGTTAAACAGAATTAAATCTGAGTATGGCGATGCTCCAGCTCAGGGGATCATGGTACAAATTAAAAACTCATCGGTTGATCGATTTGGCTCTAAAGGTTCTGTTATCGGTGCAATTGAAGCTAAAAGAGCAAATCATGGTCAAGCGTTCATTTCAGAAGTTCATGCTGCTGGAGTATATGACATTTTAAGTAAAGAAAAAATGGATTTAGACGTAAATAAAGCCATATTTGAACTAAACAAAGATAATCCTGATCAATTAATTTTATCTAAGCTTCCAAAAGAGGCAATCACTTCTGCCGAGATAATAAATAAACACCTTGGCATTTTAAGGTCAGAAATAAACGAACTTGGTGGGGATCTTGGGAAAGAGCTTGGATATTTTGGTAAACAAACCCACGATCAGCATAAAATTGGAAAAGCTGGGGGCGCTCCGTTCGGTGATCCAAAAAATAAAGAAGCTTGGATTAAAGACTTAACTGATTTTGGACTAGATTTTAAAAGAAGCTTTGCAGACTTAACCGCCGAAGAAGTCGATAAGACACTTAATAGTTTATACAATCAATTTTCAAATGGTTATCATTTAGTTTTTGGAGATGATGCCGAGTTCGCTACCTATTCTGATGGGCTTTCTGATGCAGCAAAGAAGGTTTCAAAGGCAAGGGTATTGCACTTTTCGGATGCTGAAGGGGCTACAAAATATAATCAAAAATACGGGACAACTACTGGCCTATTAAACAATATATCCTCAACAATTAACAGTCTTGCAAGAGATGCGGCAATTATGGATCGCTTCGGCCCTTCTGGGATCATGAATGTAGATAAAGTGGTTAAAGAACTTGCCGCAGAATACAACGATATTGACGGAGCTAAAGCCGCTGAAATTCTTAAAGCTGGCGAAGATATTAAAAAAGTTTACTGGCCTGAAATTTCTGGTAGAAATGGCCTTGCCCAAAACTCGAAGCTTGCAAATTTCTTTGCTGGTTTAAGGGCTACATTTTCTTTTTCTATGCTCGGCGGCTCTGCACTTGGATCATTACCAGATGCCTCTATGGTTGGATCAACCGTAAGATATTTCACCACAAGAGATACGAAAGCGTTTGCAAATGGATTTAGTGAATCTTTTAAGCTTGTATTTGGGAAGCTGAATGAAGATGAGTCAAGAAAACTTGCTACTAAACTAGGGATTATTCACGATCACATTATCCCAAACTTTCAAAAAGAAATTGGCGAAGGCGGGGATAAGTTAGCTCTTGCCGCTCATTGGTATTTTAAGCTTAACGGTCAAACTAGATGGACTGAAAAAACAAAGTTAGCTGCTGCAAGTTTAGTTAATAACGCCCATGCTGAAGAGTTTGGAAAGTCTTTCGATCAGCTTCATAAGGGTTCACAGGCTGCTATGAGGCAGTTCGGAATCGATGCTCAAGATTGGGATTTAATCAGATCATCAAAGTTATTTACTGACGAACAAGGCCGATCGTTTGTAGACGTTACCGAGTTTCAAAATATTGATCCTGCCAAAATTGAAAATCATCCGATGTACAAAGAAAAGATTGATGCGATTAATGCCACCGAAGGCGTATCTGAATCAACAAAATCTAAACAAATTGAGCTGGCAAAAAAACAAGTCGTATCAAAAGTTGAGAATAGCTACAGAAACATGATGAATGAGGTCGCCGCTATTGCCGCAAGTGAGCCAGGTGCCGCAGAACGTGCTTTCATGTTCCAAGGTACTCAAAGGGGTACGATTTTAGGAGAGGTAGTCCGATCATTTTGGCAGTTTAAAAGCTTCACGGTTTCCACAATGGCTAAAAACTTAAACAGAGAGCGTTATGGCTACTCGCGTGATTTTAAGAAAACTTTCGGTCAAGAAATGGCTGAACTTTTCTATGATGATGGAAGTGGCAAAAGGGGCGGTGTCGCTTCGATGCTGGCTGCTGGTGCCGTTATGGGTATAGCCGCAAACTACATGAAGGATTTGTCAAAAGGGTTGAAGCCTACAATTCCTGAAGATCCTAAACAATTTGCAAAGGTATTAACCGCAGGGGTTGCTAGAAGCGGTGGCATGGGTATTTACGGCGATTTCGTTTTTGGTGACGTTCTACAAAACAGACATGGCTCCGACCCTCTAACGGCCTTTGCTGGCCCTACAGCCTCTATGGTGAGCGAGGCAATGAAGATTGCCGGATCAATCAAAGAATCGGCTGCTACGGGTGAAAATACTATGTCTTCGGCGCAAATGATCAAGTTTGCAAAAAGCTACACACCTGGGATCAGTACATTAAATAACCACGTTTTAACTAGCTACTTATCTAACAGGTTCTTTTTCCATTATTTAATGGAAACTGCAAATCCAGGCTACTTGAGAAAGTACGAAGCAAATTTAAAAAAGAATGCTGAAAAAGAGTATTTCGACGCACTTAGTCCAGCTAAAAACATTCCTGCGGGTGGTTTGCGTTAAAGGTTGTGAAAATTTAAAATGTTTATAAACTAAAGTGGAAGGAAAACTATGAGTGTATCAAGCGACATTAACGAAGTTCAAGCAAATGGGAATGGCGTAACGCTCATATTCAATTTCCCCCATTATTTTTTAGAAGCTAATGACCTAAAAGTTTTGCTTACCGATACGGCTACAGATGTAGTAACGACTCAAATTTTAAACACTGATTATACCATTACTGGCGCAGGTGTTGCAGGTGGTGGTTCAATCACTTTTGCGATGGCTCCCGCTACTGGTAAAACGGTAACGATTATTAATAACCCTGATCTTCTTCAAGAGTCAGAGTTTGAAGATAACTCAAAATTCCCCGCTAAGGTTGCCGAAAAAGCGTGGGATAAACTTACAATTATTACACAACGGTTGAGCGAGAGAATCGACCGATCAATTTCAATACCTGATGGTTTTGTTGGTACTCTTGATACGGATATTTCTGGCGCTCCCACTGCCTATCAAATCCCTAGAATTAACGCTGATGCTGATGGAATTGAGTGGGCTGATCCTGATACTTTAGGTTTTGATTCGGCTTCTCCTACGACTACAAAGGGCGATATTTCTGTTCATGACGGTTCAACTAACGTGAGAAAAGCCGTTGGAGCTAATAAGGCAATTTTGGTTGCAGATGATACCGAAGATACTGGTTTGCTTTATTCGGCAATTGGGGGCAGCTCGACTCCTGCTGCGGGTAAGGTTTTAACTTACAGTGCTTCATCTAAAACAAGTGCGGTATGGGATTACCCTGCCGCTGGTGGTGGTGGAAGTCTTTTTTGGCTCGAGGCTGAGTCTGCACCTTTATTTTCAAATCAATATAATTTCCTTTGCTACGATTTTGAAGATGCAAACGATAGCTATCTTTATGCGGCGATTAGGGTGCCTGGTGGTTATGTAGCAGGACAACAGATCAAACTAAGAATGCTTGCGTTTTGCTCTGGCACTGCAAATACATTCTTAATGCAGACTTTATCTACACTCATAAGAACGGGTGTTGATGCAATTTCTTCAACTTCAAATCAAAGAACTTCTACAAATACAGCCGTAACAATGTCGGCGGGTACGGTTAATGAGCCACAATCTTTAGTTTTCGATTTAACATCATCAACAGGGGAAATAAATGCAGTCGCAGTAAGTGGAGGAGATTTAATTCTAGTTCGCCTTACTCGTGATTATGCAAACGATACAGCTACAGAAACGGTCTATGTACCTGTTTACGGCTCGGAGGTAACATTCAATGGTTAATTTTTTAGTTCTTTTTTCTACGTTAGCATTCGGAGCAATTAGCAATCCCGATCGAGCGATTGTTGAGCGTGGTCGAAACATTTTAGATAACGGCGGTTTTGAATCTGGACGAGCTAAATGGACTGCATCGGCTGGTAGTTTTTCTACAACAAGTACTGCTGCAAACGTATTTGCTGGATCAATTGCTGGTTCATGGGATTCAAATAGTGCCGCTCAAACACTTACAACGACGATTGTTAGCGTAAACGGTCTTGCGGGAACTAATGGTGAAGCGACTTGCTATATTCAAGTTCCTTCAGGAACCGCTACTCACACTATGGGTATTTGGGATGGATCAACATTAAGCCAAACCCAAACGCTAGTTAATACTTCAACAAACTACGTTGCCAATACAATCAACTTTGTTTTCCCTTCAAGCGGAAGTATTGGTGTTAGGTTTACAAGCGTAAACGCAAATGAGCCTTCAATAAATATAGACAAGTGTTACATTGGTCCAGCGACTAACTTGGGGCAAATTTCTCAAGCGTCGTTAGTTGGATCTGCCACCATTGCTGCATCTGCGTGTACTCCGACAAGAACAAGCACTTCTTTAGGTGCATTTTCTACCGATGCTGATTGTCCTGGTCCTACTATCATTACAAACCCTGGCCCTGGTGTAATTCAAAACACTGACACTGATCTTCCAAGATTTACATTTAATAATCTTCCAGCAGGAAACTATGTTGCTACTGCGTCTTTTACTGGAAACCAGTCTGGAACCGTAGACATTCAAACCTACGCAATTAGTGATGGAACAACCACTGGCGGGGCAATTAGTGGAAGTGCAAATTCAACTCGTGGAACGTATAGTTTAAGCAGAGCTTTTACTTACACATCTTCAGGTAATAGAAGCTTTGATATTTACGGAGCAAGTACAGCAGGTAACGTAGTCATTGATGCAAGTGATACAAGTTTAAAACCAATTACATTTACTCTATATCGGTATCCATCAAGTTCTGAAATTGTTTATAGCGCAGAGGTTCGAAACTGGCGAGTTGACGCAAATATTTCTGGAGCTAATCCTTCTCTTGGTACTTCAAACGTCTCTTCATATACTGGAATTGAGAATGGTTCTTTAACACTTACGAACAATTCTGGAGTTGGAGTTTTATCTGCTCAAATACCTTGCTCTAGCACTAACGCTCCGTCGGGAACTACTTGCTCCGTCGGAAATGAATCAGTTGGAGTAAGCTTTAATCTCCCGACTTCTGGTGATGTTTTGGCATGTGCAAGTTTCGGTAATTTGGCAACCCAAGGTGCTGCGGGTGACATATCTGCTACTTTTCAGATTGTAGAAACACCTTCAAATGCTCAAACCATTTCACAAGAGGGAAAGGGAAGGGCGTTTTATAGAAACAACCAAGCATCACAATACGGGGGCGCTCCGCAGCGGTTGTGTGGAACATTCACATTTACTTCTGCCGGACAAAAAACTTTAAGACTAATGTACGAGCAATTAGTTTCTGGAACCGTTAGCGGTCATTCTATTATTGCTGACGCAGGGGCAACTTACGGACAATCGGATATTCATTGGGAAGTATACCCGATCTCTCAGGGGCTTCCTCTTCCTTTCCTTGTCGGTCAAATTTCTTCAAATACAAGTGGTCAAGAGAGAGTAGAAAGAGCAAGCGTTACTTCATCGTGTGGATCGACACCTTGTACAATAGCAAGTCAGTCTGGTTCGTGGCTTACAAGCATCACGAGAAGCTCTGCTGGTACATATCTTGCAAACTTTTCAAGCGCATTTAGTTCAGCACCAGCATGTACATGTTCATCGACAGTTAGCCAAAACAGATTTTGTTCTGCGCAGTCTGCAACCACTACAAGCGTAAGTATTTTAATGGCCGATCAAACAAATGTGTTAGCAGATAGTGCATTTAACTTAATTTGCATGGGATCGCGATAGTGAGAATAAATGAACGAACAATTTCAAATGATCTTATCTGCCTTAGCTGCTGTTGTTTGGTTGGTTCGTTTAGAGGGTAAAATTTTAGCTCAAGAGCGAGCTAACCTTGAAACCCAAAAAGACGTTGATGCTTTAAGAATTGATCACAGTAAAATTGCTGAGGATCTTGCTCGTATTCGCGAAAGTCTTGGGCGAATAGAGGGAGCTATGCTTTCAAGACAAAGAGAGGAATCTTAAAATGGAACATGTATTAAATCAAATCAGTGAGTTTATTAATAACAATCTTATGGCTGCGTCTGCAATTGTAGGTGTTGCCGTAGAGTTTGCATTGCGTCTTTCTAAGTCAGAAAAGCCGCTTTCAATTCTTCACGGCATTAGCTTTGCGGTAAAAAAATCAGGTGAAATTTTAGGCGGTATCGCTAATTTCATGGATAAAGTTTTGCCACAAAAACTAAAATAGTTTCGACCAAGGATGGGAGAAAGGGCGGGGACAATGGGAATTGCCTCGCCCGTAAAAGTGAATGGATAAAGTACCGTTTCCGCATAGTGAGGGGTCACGATGTTAACGTCAATTGCTACAATTGCTGGTGCTATTACAGCTTTAGTCGGTTTGGTCTGGTATGGAATTGATCAGATTAAAAAGGCTAAAGAAAAATCAAGAATTGATCAAAGAAGAAAAGCAGAATCCGAACTCATGGAGGCTATCACAGATGAAGAACGCTCTAGGCTTGCTAAAGTTATTTCTGATCTTCGCACTAAATAGTTCATGCGCAAGTTTCGGCATGGGGCAAGGTCGCCAATGTACACCACCCGCATTACCGCCTAGACCGCAAGTAGTTGTTTGCATTTCAAACGATAACGGTACAGGCCAGTGCTTTAATCCTGTGACTAACAAGTGGGAAGTAAAACCAATAAAAAACTATGTCTGTTTAAGCCCTATTGACTACAATAAGGACGAGGAATGGATTGATTCAATTTTAGGGGCAATCGGAAATGACTGATTTAATCCTAGAGCGCAATTTATATCGTGCTGATGGGGTTTTTGGTCAGCTAAAAACCTATGATGGTAAACACCTACTTTACACCCTGGAGCGAGCGTACAAACAAGAAGACGGTCAAAGTGAGGTATACCTTCCTAAGCTCCCTAAAGGTAACTACGAGTGTGTGAGGGGCGAGCACAAACTTGCTGATCTTGTACCTTTTGAAACCTTTGAAGTCATGAAAGTGCCAGGTCATTATGGCATTCTTTTCCATGTTGGAAATTACAATGAAGACTCTGAAGGTTGCATTTTAATCGGTAAGTCTATGGGCCTAAAAATAGGCGGTAAACAAAAAATGCTTACCTATTCAAAGCAGGGTTTTAAAGAGTTCATGGATTTCATGAAAGAAAAGGATTCATTTTGGCTAACCGTTATTTAATTTTATTTTTATTAAGTTTCGCTTCTTGTTCAAGCGTCCAGAGCGGTGTCTCTGCGTTGAATGCTGCGACTCCCGCGCCCTCAGTGACTCCATCACCGATTGGCGTGGGTGATATTTTATTCGTTCCTGATATGAAGTTTAATTCCAAACTAGAGGCTGAAAAAATCCTCTCCGCTGGTAAAAAATTAAACGAGGTCAGAAAGTCGCAATGCTTTTTTAATGCTATTAAGAACAGAAAAATGATTGAAACCAATGGAAAGACTTCTGAAGAAGTAGCCATTCACCTTCAGTCGGTAAGCGGTTCAATCCCTGTTCAGTGGTATCTCGCTAGATTCACAAGTGCGGTTGCATACAGAAACGTGGGAAGCCCGATCATTCATTTCAACCGTAAGTATTTTTCATACAAATCTAGTGACTGTTCAATTGCCTCAACACTAGGGCATGAAGCACTAGGGCATGTTTTAGGAGAATATGGACATTCATTTAAATGGACGAAAGAGAGGGATTATTCTGTTCCTTATTCTATCAATAGGATTGTTGATCTATGTTGCCTTCAGAAATAAGGATCTCTACTAGCTTAGGATTTTTATAACTGCCTTCATAGATATAGAGATTACCAGGGCCGTAATACTCCCATAGTCGTTTCTTGATAGCCCAAACGGGTGTTTTAAAACCTTTTGCTTCTACCCAGAAGAAAGTACCGTCTGGATTCTCGCATCGAAAATCGGGCTTATAGAGGATTTTAGCCAGTGTCAAATAGACACTATCTTGAACCTTGATAGATACAATCACTCCCTCATCCTCCATCTTTTTTAATATTAGAAATACAGAAGACTCTAGTTTTGAACCAAAAGAGAAACCTAGTGTCTCTGTTCTTTGATTGCCCATTTTTGACTTAGATTTATTAAATCTATTCCACATACTCTCTACCCCCCCCCTCAGACGAGACTTTAGATCTAAAACTTACTTAATTTTTTTAGTTAGTTTTTTCTTAGCCATTGCGTTATCCCCCTTCTTTTTCTTGATCTTGAAGCTCTTTGCACTTCTCTTCGTTTAGTTTAAACCATTCTTCTTTTTTCATTTTAAGGTCAAAAACATGAAAGTATTCATTTACGCTGCAAAATACGGGTCTTTCATTATATATTATACACTCGTTATTTACTAGGTTAGCGCACCCTTTTCCTGATTCGTGAAGTGGAAGGCCCAGCATGTCACAGTGCTCTTTAGTGAGCGCCCTACAACAAGCTCCGCATTTAGTGCAATTAAACCCAGTCTCACTCATACAGTGTATGTTTTAATCGTCATTTATTCTTGTCAATAATATTTTGAAAAATAGCTACTGACCGAATCTGCACTCGATGCAATTGCAGTCTGTAGTTATGGATGGAATATTAGTTTCTATTTGTAAAGTCATCTTAATCTCTTCCCATCTTTGCTTTAAGGTCTTTTATCTTATCAGATTTCCAATTGAAATCTACCCACGGGGTAAGTGTTTGCTCTATGTCAACTTTGCAGTGACCGCATTTTCCAATGATCATAGTGCAAGCATCTCCGCTGTGTTTTCTGCCTTGCTCTAACGCACAACCAGAACACATCCAATATTTACCTGCGTATTCTTTTGTGGTCATTTCTCACCCCACTTTTCTAGGAATGCGTTTGCGGTTTTTGTTTCACAAACACACTCTTCGTCAGCGCAAAAACCATCGCATTTTGAATAAAACCCCACCACCTCAATCGCCTGTTTCTTGAGCTTTCTGAGCTGATCTAACTCAGAGAGTAGTAATTCTTTACAGCGCGTGAATGATTCTAATTCAAACTCTGTACCACATGCGGGGCAAACACCTGATTCTTGGGATGGCAGGACTTCTTTACAGTGGATAACTTTAAAGCATGGATCAGTTTTAATCGGCTCACCACTCACGCAATCACAAGAATACAATCGGTCTTCAATAAACCAATAATCTTTAGCAACTTTCTTTTCATTTTCCATCTTTAACGGTCTCCACATATCCGCGAGGAATGCCAACTCTTCAAAGTAAGCATCGCCGGAGTTTGTTGTATTAAATTTATTCCCCTTGTCGAAACGATGAGAATATTCCGTTGCCAGCTCTTCTTTGGATTTAGTCATTTATAAATATCCTTAAATGCATAGATTTTGTATTCACCCGATATTGTTGTAATCACAGATTCTTCCATTCTAAAAATGTGAATTAAAAACCATCTCTTAAACTTAATCATTTTCCATTCCTCTCAAAGCAAACTTGGCAAAAATCCTTATCGATTCCGTGGGGGCAGGTCATTTCCAAACTCTCCAAACATTAAAATTAACCCTTAACCATAACCATCCAAAATAGAAGTTAGGACCGCGATACCATCCACATTGAAAATATGGTTTCCAAATAAATGAATCATTAAATCTTAAAATAATTTCACCTCTCATTTCACATCCTTTGCGATTGCTGCGAGGGCATTTCTTGCGTGGTACTTCCAATCGAGAGGTTCCATTCCATCTGCTGCATCCATTTTTAATCCACCAATTGTTATGTGCTGAATTTCATCAAGTGCATCTTTGGCAATCTCTAACTGCATCTTCAGGATTTCGATTTCCGCTTGCACCTTCTCAAAATCTTCATCATTCGCGCTGTCGGGTTCGATCATTGACTCTCGTCCATGTCTATATCCAACGGTAAAAGCAATTTCTAAGTCATCGTCATCACGGACCTTAGAGTCATGGTATTTCAATAGAAAATCTCTAACTAATTCTGATAGCTGCTTCCGCTCATTCGCGCTGTCGTCGGGGAGCGCTTCGCGTTTTTTGTATGATTCAGGATCGCAGCTAATACATTTTTTATTTGCTACAAAAAGAGTAATGCGACCACCACAGTAATCATAATTACGGCAAGCATCAGTTCCCCATATCTCAAACTCGCCTGTGTATTTCGGCTTCCGCACATTCGCGCTGGTCATTTTAATTCCTCTACAACTGCAAGTGTTGGTTTATACGAAAGAGAATGGTTTTTACAATATTTTCCATACTCGATAAATTCAAAAATATCTATTTCGGTCCATGAAATGATTACCGCATCTTCGCACCTAATTGAAACTTCCTTTGATGCTTCTACTAAGCTAAATTTCTTTTCGAAAGACATTGTCATGTTTCCAACTTGTGAGCCCATATAGCAGATGTAAAAATATTTCATTCTTTCCCTTCCATCGATGCTAAAAATTCACAACATTTTTTAAGATGATCTTTAAGCATGTCGTCAGTTGATAGATAGCTGCTCATTCGATGTTCATCTATTGACCGAATCACTTCCACAGCCTTCTCAAGCTGATCAAGTAGCTCCAATATTGCGGCGGGGTCTTTTTTGAAATATGGAAATTCGCATCCGTATCTATGACGATACGATTTTGGAAAATCACACTCAGGACATTTTTCATCGTAAGGTGCCAGTTCGTATTCTGCCGATCGTCTTAGTTCGGTTAGCTTAGTTTTATTCATTTCTTCTCCATTGCCAATCCAGTCAAAGCCTCGGCATCTCGTGTAATGCTATTTGTTTTAGCCCGTATGCTTGCATTAAGTGTCGTTGCCTCGGTCGGCTTAACAAGGTTCACATAATCGCTTAGGAAAGAGATCATTTTTAAAGCTTGTGTTCTGTTTAGTGTATCGCAAGACCTAAAGAAGTGATCCCAACCGTATGTATAAGCAACGACCCATCGTCCATTGTGGTTACAAACAGACATTTGCAGATCAACACTAATTTGCAATCGTCTTTTTGGGCGGGGTACGCGGTATCTATGTCTGTCTAATTTAATGCTTTTGTAAAACTCAAGTTTATTCATCATTTCTCCATCGCCAAATGTTCGAGTTCAGCTATCCGCTTGATCGTGGGGTTCATTTAAAAAACTCCTGAAACTTTTCGTTTCCATATTTTCCATTTGTTAATTCAATCACATTAGCCACAGATAGCTTACTAGGGAGCTTCTTACCTTGGCAGAAGTCACGCACCCCAAACTCGCAAGCCCCAGTGATCACGCGATACGCTTCGATCATTTTGGCTTGAGTTGCGACCGTCTTTAAGTTCCACTTCTTAAACTCAGAAGTGTCGCGGCTAGAAATTTTATATTTCAGAGACTCTTTAGCTTCTTTGATTGTTTTACCGTGAGAAAAGGTTTGACCTTTTTTAACTACAAAACTCTTCTCGAATCGCTGCTCTACTTCAAATACTTCAATGGTTTTGAATTTCTTGTGCGCTATAACCTTAGAAATAATACCATCAGCTTTGAGATATCCTCGCTTAAGATAAGTTTCATAACTAAGCTCTTTTTGATTGAATTCAATGTGTGCGGTGCGATCCTTTTTAAGGATGATACCCTTAACTATTTTCGAAGTAGTATCGAAACAGAATTTAGCGGTTGATTTATCAGCTAAATGCTCAATTTTAGCGCTTAATGATTTCACGAATACTGCGCACATGAAAAACGCTGAGAGGGTCGACTGGCCGTAGAGATGGATCGAAGTGGTGTCCCAAGCCACGACTCGCGATGAGCCACAAGCCTCGACTTGCGATGAGTCCCAAGCCTCGACTCGCGATGAGTCCCAAGCCACGACTCGCGATGAGCCCCGAGCCTCGACTCGCGATGAGCCCCGAGCCTCGACTCGCGATGAGCCCC
>CALBMD010000399.1 GCA_937896265.1 uncultured Pseudomonadota bacterium | reverse complement strand
CCTTCGCCTACAAAGTGGTGTTCGAAATTGGCAGCAAGCCCTTGAGGCCAACTCACCACTTTCTCTACTTTTTGGCGGCGGTTTTTATCCGCTGTCTGCAGCGCCTTATTGTTTTGGATAGTCCGTGTGTAGCTCAAAGTTTTTGATCCACCAGCTAGAGCTTCTTCTCTAGTTATTTTAAGTTCGAGATGAAGATCCAAGCTAGCGTGGACTTTTGCCCACTGATTGAAGGAAATTTCTTCTAGGTCGAAGGAGGCACTAAATGCTTCTAAGGCGGCAAGATCTTCATTGCTAGGCGCATGCTTTGGTTCTTTTTTTTTGATCCCCATTCGATAAAAAAGCGCCTAAATTAAGGTTTATGCAGGGCTGGGAACCTCTACCAATACCATAGCTGGTCTTAACAAGCGGCCTGCAATCATATAGCCTTTAGAAAACTCTTGCTTGACAGTCTCTATGTCAATCTGTGAGTTTTCTATTCTTTGAATAGCCTGATGAAGATTAGGGTCGAATTTTTCACCGACAGTCTTAATAGGTTCGACATCTTGCTTAGCTAGCATCTCGATAAGCTGCTTATAAACAAGCTCAACGCCTTGGATTACTAACTTAACATCGCTTATTTCTTCGTGTTTTGTTTTTTCCAACGCTTGGTCAAAACTATCTAAGACAGGTAAGAATTCGCGGATTAAGCTTTCATTAGCAAATTTCCTAATATCAACTTTTTCTCGATCAAGGCGACGCCTGTAGTTATCAAAATCAGCAGCGGCTCTAAGAAAGTTCTCGCGGCTTTCAGTTAATTCATTCTCTTTGGCTGCTAATGCAGCTTCTAACTCTTGGATCCTTTGCTCAGGTGTTGGTGAGAGGGTTTCTCCCGCAGGTGAATTTTCGCTACTGATTGGATCCATATTGACGACTCCCAAAAAACTCTATAACTTGCCATCGTAATTTTTATCTAATACTGTACTTATATTATTTCTCCCCAGCAAAAAGCAAGTCTCGTCTCAACAGTTTGTTCTAAGGCGAATCAAGGGGAAACAAAAAGGTCTCTCGATCGATATTGAAACTTTTTTCGGACCTTGTTAGCTATGATGTAGTTCGATTGCCCGTTTGCCTGACTTAAAAGAGGCTTTTAGTGAAAGACACTATAGATATTGATACTGAGCAGAATCTAATAGGTAAACTCAAGCTTGCTAGCGGTAATCTGCCTGAACAGAGCGCTTATGAGGCTTTTGATCTTAAAGCGCAGCTTGATAGCTATTCTCTTGAGAGCATTGTTGAGTTAAAGATCTCCCGTTTCTTAGAGCAAATTGGGGGTTTTTACCCTGAGGATCTGCATGGCATTTTTATGCAAAAAATTGAAAAGCCCCTTATTAAGCAAATTTTGCACCGTACAGGTGGCAATCAAGTGCATGCTGCTCGTATTCTAGGGATCAACCGCAACACATTGCGTAAAAAAATGAAGATATATGGCTTTACCTAGGGAATGTCCCTAAACCTTTAGCCCTGCAATTGCAGCTTCCATCGAGATAGTTTCTAGCAAGTTTGTAATAGCTAGTTTGTAATAGCAGCCTGGCATAAGACGGTGTTCTGGGGA
>CALBMD010000398.1 GCA_937896265.1 uncultured Pseudomonadota bacterium | reverse complement strand
ACTGGAGTTCAGACGTGTGCTCTTCCGATCTACCTATCAAGTGGAGTTACATTGTACAAAGGTAAAGATAAACCACTAGATGAAACTTTTAAATCTCTAGTTATTGAACCAGTATTTGGTAGAGCTTGTGGTCGCTCAATCGTAGAAACCTTATTTGAACCTCAAGTATGGACAAACTACTCAGCACAGAAGATTAAAAAACTTCTTGATGCAGCGATTACAGTATTCCAATCATCAAGTGATGAACTAGCAGACCAAGACCTAACAGAATTACCTGCTAACACAATCATTAAACACGAGGATAACAAACCAATTACTAAAGTAGATGGGAACGTACAAAACCTACCTGCGTTTACTAATTACCAAATATCACTTGAAAATGATGCACGTGTTCTCGGTTCAGCTAGTGATGCACAACTTGGAACTAACCCAGTATCTGGTACACCATTTGCATTACAATCACTTGTGGTACAGCAAGGACAAGGAATACATGAGTTTAGACAAGGTAAGATTGCAACATTCTTCGCTGATGTACTCTATCGTGATTGGTTCTTAAAAATGTTAGTAAAAGAAATGAACAATGGTCTTACATTCTCAGAAGAGTTATCACTTGAAGAGATTACAGATATTTGTGAAAAGATTATTACTAACGAAGTTGAGGAAGAGATATCAGAAAAGATATTAACTACTGGTATCGTACCAACAAAACAAGAACGTGAGGCACTAAAACAAGTTAAACGTGAAGAGTTCATGAAAAAAGGAAATCGTAAATTCTTTGAAGTAATGAAAGATGAGCTTAAGGATATACCCATTGATGTTTATGTAAACATTAAAGGTAAACAGGCTAATATGGCACAAAACGCTGATAAACTTACTAATCTTATTAGAACAGTTATGCAGAACCCTACAGCATTTAGTCAGATTCCAGGTATGAGTAAACTATTTAACCAATTACTCGAAAACTCTGGATTAAGTGCAGTAGACTTTACGCCTATTACAACTGCTATCCAAGCACAATCATCAGAAGAGCAATCTGCACCGCAAGATATTAACCAACCTGCAACGACAGGACAACCTAATCAATAAAAAATAACATGAAAGATTACCTAACTGATTTAGAAATTGAAAAAATTGAAGCTTTATGCAAAGACGAAGTTATGTATGAGGCGGTACGAAAAGTATTATTAGCACAAGTATATTACGCTGGAGCATTGAAAAAAGGTGAAAAACTTGAACCACGTAACCAAGCTTATAACCTACTAGCTACTGCTTACCAAAATGGTAATCAAGTATCTAACGAGGTATTAGGTCAAGAATTACGAGGACAATACGAGGGCGTAAATACTGTTGAACAAGCTTTTGCTCAACTTAAAAAAATAAAGTCAGATAAGAAAGATGAACCAGTTGAATCTCCTTACAATGACGCAATCTAATTATGAACAAATATAAAAATATTTCAGCATCAGGTTTGATTAAAACAGGTGCGGGTTCACTAGCTGGAGTAGTTATTAACTCTCACAGTTCAGGAACTCTTAAGTTCTGGGACAATACATCAGGTGCAACTACTGTAATTTTTAACACAATTACTTTAGCAGCAGGTGAACGATACATTGAACTAGGTGGAATTGGATTTAACACAGGTTTGTACTTAACCATTGGTGGTACAGCAGATGTTACAGTTATTTACCGATAACATACAGGTTATAATTCCTCCCAAAAATTACTTTACAAACAAAAGTATCATTCCTTACTGAATGACTAAACAAAACATATCATTATGCCTAATGACGAATACACTGAAGATATCGTAGAAGTTGAAGAAGAAGTTGAAGAAACTGAGGATGAGGAATCTGAATCAGATGATTCTCAACAAGAACAACAAAAAGAATCTCCAGAAGCGAAGCTTGCACGCTTAACAAGAATGAAAGCACAGTTAGAGAAAAAGCTTGGAATCTCTACTGAAGAAAAGAAAACAAGCAAAAAGGGATCATTAGATTATTCTCAGAAAGCTTACTTGATTGCAAGTGGTATCAAAGGTGCAGATGAATTTGGATTAGTACAAGAGGTTATGAAATCCACAGGAAAAGCACTTGAAGATGTTATTGAATCAAAGTATTTCAAAGCAGAACTAAATGAACTTCGAGAAATCAACAAAACAACTGATGCTAATCCATCAAGTGGTAATCGTTCAGGTAACTCAGCACGTAATACTGTTGATTACTGGATTGCTAAAGGTGAATTACCACCAGCTAGTGAAGTTGAATTACGAAGAAAAGTAGTTAATGCACGAATGCAAAAAGCTAAATCTGGAGGACAATTCTATAACTCATAATTATAAGAATTATTATTAAATAAATATGGCTATTATCTATAAAGAAGAGTTTGAAACAAAACTCCAGGAACGATTATCAGAAAACAACAAGTGGAAAGAAGTTTGTAAAGTAATCTACACTAATGCAAACACTTTGCACAATCCTTACCTAACTGATGCTACTGTAGCAACAGGAACACGTGGTACTGGATATACATCAGTAGCAGTTGCAACAACTGACGACACTGTGGTTATCTCAGATTTCAAAATCTCAGCTATGCACATTGACCGAGCAGACCTTGCACAAAAAACATTCTCAGACTGGATGGAAATTGCAGACAACATGGCTATCAAATTGAACGAATCTATCGAAACTGCTATGCTTGCATCTCACGCACAATGGACAGACTTTGATAACTCAGCAATCGGTGGAGCAGCTGGAAACATCACTGTATCTGAATCTAACATTGACGACATCATCACTGGTATGCAACGAGAAATTCGTGAAGCTAACGGAGATGCGGTAATGGAACGAGATGGTGCATTTATCATCTGGCGTGCAGCTGACTTTGAAAAAGTACAAAAATATGCCGCAGCACAAGGATTTTCTACTGCTGATGACGTATTGAAAAATGGTATCAAACAAGGATTCCGTTACTTGGGAGTTGAACACTACTCATCTAACAAACACACAGCAGGTCACGTATTTGGTGGTGTTAAAAAAGCATTCACACTTGGTATCGTTAAATCTACTTATGGACTTATGACTGAAGTGATGAACCCAGTAGTATCTGGTGCTCAAATTTCAGGAGTTGGTTTGGAATCTCGAGTAGATTACAAATTCAAAGCTTTTGCTAACATGGCTCCAGTATTGTTCGATATCCTAGTTGCATAGCTTTTATAGTCGGAACTATTATTAGATTAAACTATAAAATATATGTCAGGAATTTTCCCAGCATTTGCGAAAGCAAAAGGTTTAGAACTTGAACCACAGGATGTATTTCCAAACTCAGCTCAAGGTGCAGCAAACACTGTTACACCAGGAGTTAATGTGGTTAAAGTAGGGGCTAATGTAAATGGTACATCAGATTTTTTTGTACTACCATCACTTGCATTAGTTCCAAATGGTCACGTTATTACTGTAATTGCAGGTGCAGCAAACTCTAATGTTCGCACACCAGCATCAAGTAATGAAAAGATTAACGCACAGGATTCAGATGGTACTAAACAGTATCTTTTGACTGCCACACAAATCCACACATTCACAAAGATTGATAACACAATCGGATGGATGGGAGAGGGTAGAACAGCAATCGGAGCATACGCAACAGCTATCGTTCCTGCTTAGTTTTCTAACTTTACCACTATCAAATGATGGTGGTAAGTATTAGCAAATTAATTAACTAAAATTATGAGTTTAACATACACACAAATACTGGAAACTATTGATGATAATTGTTCAACTGATGAATATACTTACCCAGTAGCATCTAAAACTAGAGATATTAACCTAGCACTAGATAAAATCACTGAGATTATATTCAAAAGTAGTGGTCGCTGGCAGTATGACGACAGTAATCACACTGATTATCCAATTATCACAACAGCATTAGTACAAAACCAACGTGATTATACATTCACAGAGGACCAGCAAGGTAATATCATTCTTGATATCTATAAAGTAATGATTGCAGATGAAAATGGTAGATACTATGAATTAGAACCAGTTGATATGCAGTCTGATGAGGGTATGGAATCATTCTACAATGGTCAAAACCTTACAGGTAAACCAACACGATACGATAAAACAGGTAATGGAATCTTATTAGATGTAATTCCAGACTATGATCATACAAACGGATTAAAAGTATTTATCAATCGTGAGAGTTCATACTTTACAGTAAACGACACAACAAAAAAACCTGGATTCAGTGGATTATTCCATGAATATCTAGCATTACGACCATCATATCAGTATTCGTATCGTAAAGGATTATCTAATCTAGTTACATTGAGAGATGAACTAATGATTATGGAAAAAGATATCCAAAAACATTACAAGAATCGAGCAAGAGATGAGCAGTCGGTCATAACTTCCGAAACAATTAACAGTATATAATATGGCAACTTGGAATAATATTGAAAAAGCACTAGGTGCTGATGGAGGTGGATGGGAATATGATGAAACTGGACTTGAGTATGACTCAGATTTAGAACCATTAAGTAACCTATCTGTTCTCTATGAGGGTCTTGGAACAGCTACAAGTATTACCAACGTAATTAAATCACTATGAGTACAGCATTCCCAACAGGTTTAGATACCTTAACAAATCCAACGGCAACAGATAAAGTTGCAGTTGTTAGTCATGCATCACAGCACGCAAATGCTAATGATGCTATTGAGGCTTTACAAGCAAAAGTAGGTGCAAATAGTTCAGCAGTAACTACTTCACACGATTACAAATTAAGTGAAGTTACTGGATCAGATAAATCAGTAGGTAAAACAGCTACACAAACACTTACAAACAAAACATTAACAAGTCCAACAATCAACAACGCAATAATGAGTTCACCAACTGGTATCACTGCTAGTGATGTAGGATTAGGAAGTGTAACTAATGATGCACAACTAAAACGTGCAGCAGGTGATTTAAACACATTTACACAAAAAGTAGCACCAGAAGCTGCTGACATTCTTATAATTGAAGATAGTTCAGCATCATATGCTAAAAAGAAAGTGTTAGCATCAGCATTTGGAGTAGGACAACCTGGTCAATTCCTTAAAAACTTTACATCACGCACAACATTGACATTAGGACAACCAGTAGGAACTAGTAACTTGATAAACAGTTATGTAGCACCAAGTATATTAAGTACATCAACTGCTACACATGGTATTTCTTCCCCAACATCATCAAGAATACGAGGTAGAAATTCTTGCTCAATAGGTGGTGATAAATTTGTTTATTTAATCTCTGATGGTGCAGGTTCAGATACATTATCAGCACAAGTAGGCTCTATTAATACAACAACAAACACACTGACATTGGGTACAGCAGTAACAGTTGCAACAACAGTAACACCTAACATCACAGGAGGAATATCAGCTATTGCAACAGTATGTAAACTAGATACAGATAAATTTATCGTAATTTATTCCGGCCATTTAATATTTTTTTTGTGGTTTAATAACTTAATTTTATTGCATAAAAACATCGCCAAGATCATTTTTGTTGTCTTCAAAAATCCCACGTCTTAGTTTTCCCATCTGTCGCCTCTTTCCTTAATCGCTGATCAAGGAGTCCTTCATATGGCAATCCGATTAAGGTTTATTGTCATGATGGTTTCTGCTTTGTTAAGCAGGCAAGGCAGCTGCTCAGCTACGAGTATTTATAATCTGGCTCCATTTTCTGCGATAGAAGTGCCGTTTGATGCTGAAAATTTATTATTTGGCCGTCTTGGATTTATTTCTAGTGGTAAACAAGGGGTCTTTTTTTTACCTTTAAGTCGAATCAAGGAAGCAAATCCATGGATTCGTTTGGAAGGTGAAATCCCTCAGATCTCTTTACCGTCATCGCCACTTCCTGCACCAATTCCTTTGCAAGAGCTTCTAACATCGCCTCAGGCAGAGCTAGCTCTAGAGCCTTCTATCGAAAAATCAGAGGCAACAGAGGCAACAGCGCAATCAGAGGCAACAGTGCAACCAGAGGCAATAGAGGCAACAGCGGCAATAGAGGCAATAGAGGCAATAGAGGCAATAGAGGCAATAGAGGCAATAGAGGCAACAGCGGCAATAGAGGCAACAGCGGCACCAGTGCAACCAGAGGCAATGCCAAAACCAATAATTGAATATCAAACTCTTTCACCTATTATCTTTTCGAATCTTGGTAAAGTTGCCATGTTGCGATTTGGTGATAACTATTTTACCGCAAATCTTCTAACAAATAAGATTGATAAAGCTCCTTCTCTGCCCATTGGATTTGAGTTTGTTGTCCAAGAGGAAAGTAATAGGGGTATTAGTTATTATGCAATGAGCCGTAAAGGTTCAATTTTTATTGAAAAAGATAACAGTGAGATTGTTTTAAACGAATCCTTAAATTTGCCTTTAGCCAGACGAGCTACGATGGCGCCCAATAAACAGACTCTAGCATTTGTTTATGACCATCTTATTAGGCTTATTCAGCGCGGAAGTAGAAATGATATTCACTTTGAACATAAAATTTTTCCTAAGCAAATTCATTTTACAGCAGATAGCCGCTACTTATTAGTGTTGACAGATTCTAAAAGAATCATTGTTATTCGAGCAGAAGATGGTCAACTTGTCTATGATTATGTTTTTAAGATAAAGCAAGAAGATTTGGGTTTAGTAGGTAGTGGTCTTGCTAAATCAGCTCGCTATTTTGTTACTTATGCTGATGATAAAGTCAGCACTTGGCTTTATCTTAATGATTTAAATTTGCGTCATAATTTTTTTATGATTTGCCTCGAAGGATTTTTAGCAGAGCATTTGTGTCTTAGTGATGTTGGTTTGTTATTTGCCCTTGGTAAAGCAGAAGGAAAAACTGTTCTTCGCAGTTACGATCTTAGAGATTTTATTTTGAGTTTAGGAAAAGCTTACGCCGCTGTTTTTAAAGATGGGCGAAAATTTGATTGTTATGGTTTTGATCAAGTTGGTATTCACAAAGACACGGATGGTATTTATGACAAATCTCGTTATGCTAGGGATGGATTACATGAAAAGACAGATGCTCTAACTGATCCTAAAGGTTTCTATCGTAGCGGTTATCATTTTGAAACCCATGATATTTTTGATAAACGTGGATTTAAAAAAAATGGAGAATATCGTGAAACTAGGAAATTTGAAGATCCAAATGGCTTTAATCAGCTAGGGATTCATAAAGTTACCGGCACTTGTTATAATTTGATCGGTCTTGATTGCTACGGTGAACGAAAACCGCTTCCTGGTGAGGTCGTTCTTTTAAAGATAGCAAAGACTACACCGATACCTTCATCTGCACCTATATCTGTGGTGATAAAACTTGATCCCCAAGAACAAAAAAATAATGGCATAGAACCAATTATACATGAACCAGAACCTACAGTACCTGTAAAAATTCCTGAAAGGCCAAAACTTGGTGGCGCATTACAAGATGCTATCAAGCTGGGAGGTGGCGGCAGTCTACTGAAAAAGAGCAAAGAAAATGAAGGTCTTGCAAAAGAAAAACCAAATCTTTTATCTGAGATAAAGAGTAGAGCAGTGAATATGGAAAAGGCTAGAGAAAAAGCGACAGAGCAAGATAGCGCAGTTAAAAAGATGCCACCCAAAAAAGAGCCAGCTAAACCAACTGGCCTTGGAGCAATGATTCAAAATGAGCAAGCAAACGAATTGATGAAAAGAATACATGCAAGAAGAAAGCAATTAGAGCCTGAAGATGAAGAAGAAGAAGGAAATCATAAAGATAAAGAATGGGATTAGCAATTTGAGTGTCAAATAAAGAGTAAGGAAAAAAATGAAAAAAAGTTTCGTAATTAAAACAGTTCTTATAGCAAGTAATGCTTTTTGTACTATCAACACAGCAGGCTCGGATCTGTTTGATCTTTTAGGTTCTCAGCAATACAATGTAGAGCAAAATGCTCAAATTTTACCTGAAGATGAATCCCTGAAAAAAGAAGTTGTACAGCCTCAAGAGACAACCAACGAAGAAGCTATTGATCTATCAGATTCGCTTGTGCGAGAAACAAGACTTGAATTGCGTAAAAAAATTGAAAGAGCTGCTAATAAAGCCGCTAATAATGATCGATCTGGGTTTTCTCTCATTGAGCACTGTCGAGATATGTATAGCAAATTTAAAGACAAGTACCGAGAGATTTGGGCAAATGCTGCAACAGATGGTGAAAAGATTCTAATTAAAGATAAAGAAATTGCTAAGCGATGGTATGAAATTGTGAATGGTTATGTTCCGCAAGAAGGAGTGGATGAACAAAATTATGAACTTCATGTGCCAACTAATATCTGGATAATCGAGAGTCAGATTGTACATGAAATGGGTAAAGGAAAGGTTATTCGTGATCTTGTTGCTGTAGGTTTGTATCTTAATCCAGTGGATTCTAACGGTTTTGAAAAAGAGCTTGTCGAATTTTCTGAGGATAGGAATTTCCCCCTATATTCAGCGCTCAATCAGGGAAAATTAAATGACAAAGCAAGGCTATTAGTTCTGGAAGCCTTAGTTAATTTTAATCCAAGCACCAAACGTTATGATGAAGCAAAAATAGAAGATTGGTTGAAGATTGATATGAATGGCGAAGAGATTTTAGCCCAAAATGCTTCTTCTGTTCGAACTAGTTTTTTGATGTCTAACAACTACCAAAAAATTCTTAATAATTGCATTGATAAGCTTGATTCTCCTGAGCGATTTCTCCATGTTTCTATGTTTCGTCGCATTATAGGTTATTTGTCAGAGCAATATATTAAAGATGAAACAGAAACTCCTATTTTTTCTCTTCTAGATGAGCAAAAGGTTAGTTCCTCTATTGCCTACCAATTCCCCCTTTTAGATCGCATTACAGATCGTATGTATAAACTTTGGCAGGGGAAGTTGCAGGGCATAAGAGGCGATGGTGATACATTTATAGTGTTTAGAGATCTTATCTATAAGGCAAAACCATCCTTTCCTCTCGACGGTCCTTTGACTTCTTATAAGAATAGCGATGCGTATAATCTTGATGTTCGCAATATTTTCTCTGATCAAATGATGATTGAAATGATCCTAGCGACTGAATTTCTTAAAAATAGTAAGCAGCCTTTATCTGGTGATCTTAGCCTTTTGCCAAGAGTACTGCGAGAACTTGAAAGTGGAAAACTCACTAAGACATCAGGGAAAAATTCTGGTTCTGATACCGAGCAAACATTTACTTTGCAACAATATGAAGCACTGAGAGATTTTTTGTTCTTAGGAAACATGAGAAATTCTTGTTTTGAGTGGCTGCGTTTAGCTACTTACCGCGCTATGAATATGCGACAAGATGAGGCTCTAGCAATTGCAAAGGTTGTTGGAGCAAAGACTCCAGATTTGTACATGCGTATCTTTGAGAATGGGCGAGAACTTGTTTTTGCTGTACAAAATGCTCTTTATCACAATCTGCTTTCTAGCGCAGCCTTTGCCAAAAGGCCTGATCTTGTCGCTTATCTTTTGCGAGAAGGTGGTTGTGATCAATTTATCACTCATCAAGATATTCTCGGTTTAAATGCTTTGCATTTAGCCTTACCGCAGTCAGAAAAGTATTTTAAGAGTGAAATTGATTTCAAAGATTCGCGATTTGCAAGGGACTATACTGTTGGTAATGTAACTGGACGCAAAGCAATAGAAGGCGGTATTGAAGCTCATACGGAAGCTGTCTTAAAGGCGTTGCAAGTAGTTGATCTAGAATCTAGAGGTGCTAATCCGCCGGCCATTTTTCCTGGGGCAAAACCCCCTTTAGGATCACAGCCTCTTGCTGATAAAGTTCTTGAGTCGATGCTGACGCCTAGCTATTTTGGCGATACGCCTATTACAATGATGGCAGCAAGTGGCTTCTATGATGCTTATAAAAGAGCAGAAGGTTTTCAGAATAAGCATGATCAGTATAAGCCATATGCTCATGTTTATCGTGGTGATTTACCACAGGAGATCTTAGCAAGAGAATTAAGAAAAAAAACCCATGTTAGTTCAAGATCAGCTTTTTTGTATCAAATAAAAATGAAATCATGGATTGATCGACCTGAGAAAAAGATTCTTCTTTTGGAAGAAGAAGCAAGAAGTTTGCGAGTTAAGCCTCTTCCTATGTATCAAATGGAGTATGCAAACTCTCAACGTTCAGAATTTGTTTATAAGTACTTTGAAAAAGTTGTTGAGGACAATTGGGAAGAGATTAAGGCAGGTACTGAGAATTCTGGGCAACGATTAAGAAAGCTTTGGAGTGTTATCAAAGCAGCAGGCAGAAGTATTCCTAGCGATCATGCCCTACGAAACTTACTTGATATAAGTAATAGAGTTGCATTTTGTCTAGCAAACGACAAAATTAAATTCTCTTATTTGGAAGGCGCTCTGAGGCTGGCGTTGCAGAAGTCTTTTTCTTCTAAACCCGATAAAGCGACTCTAATTGAAGAATTTTGGTGTGGCAAAGTACAGCTAGGTAAGATGCCAAGAGCTTTTGGTGAAACCATAGAATATCACATATATAATTTTCTCTTGTCCTATGTTGATGAGGTGCAAGAATGAAAAATTGGTTGACAACCTTTGTAAGTACTGTTTTTGTCTGTTTTTTACAAAACTATGTGGCTATCGCCTCTGATGAAATGGAGCCAGTCTGGGAAGATTTTTCAAAGTCTCTTAGTTTGATTATTCAAACACTCAATGGCTTTGAAAACCTGTTAGCTATGGAGCATGAAGATGCTACCCGCCCAGAAAGGATTAAAGCAGCTAAGGCTTTTTGGCAGGAGCATGGCGCTGTTATCGAACAGATGGACCAAATTGAACAAAACATCCCTGTTGTTAGCGAGGGCGAGCAAAAGCTTGAGCTTTGGATCCCACCGCTTCGGCAATTAATGATCGAAATTGGTAAGAATGGCCGATTAGCAGAAAGTCATTATACGTCAAAAACTTTGCAATCATGGCGCCAGCAAGGTGGTGAGCGGAAGATTTCTAGTTGGTATCCTTGGGTTGTATTTCAGAAAGCTTTTTCTAAACTTAATACTAATGATAAGGCTAAAAGTTTAGACAGTTGGCCATTTATCTTTCGTTTGACTACAGAATATTTGGATAATCTTGATAGTTTTATATTAGTACGCATGAATAGAATTATGCTTGAGCATTATAGTAAAAAGCTTAAAAATGATCGAAATCTGCTTAAACCAGGAGCTTTCAAAAAGCATTCAGACATTTGTGCTAATGCTATTTTGCATGGTCAAGGTCCAGTGATGCAAAAGATTTTGCAGATTCTATCTGAGCTTAACGTCAAGGATTTGCCTGAATTGACTCAGGTACTTGGAGATTTGCTCAATTCTATCGCTCCAGATGATCCACGTTATATTAATCAAATCGTCGAGAGTCAGGCAGTTGGTAAAGGTAAAGAAATAGCTATCTCAGGCTATTTTGGCGGTGGTTCTATCGCGGGTGTTTATAAAGGGGAAGTAGATGGTAAAGTAGTTGCACTAAAGATTATTCGTAAACGGATTGCTATCCTTATGAAACTCGAAGGCGAAGCAATTATCAGTATTGCTAAAAAATGTGGCCGGGTGATTTATGCGAAGCAGTTGGTGGAACTAACTAAAGCAGAAGCCTTGCTTAGTATTGAGCGAAGGCATATCAACCTTTTGAAAAATCATGAGGAAATAGGGGCCTTACAATTGGTCCGGCGCGATTTGCAGATTGAAGAAAGTTTTGCAAAAACACGGCTTGATGTTTTCAGGTTTGCTTTAATTTCCTTGGTTACAACAATTTCTTTTTCGCTCTATCTTGCGGGACTGATCGGGCACCCGCTCCGTAACCTCGCAATGGCTGCGGAAGCGTTTCGTCTCAGTCGTGGCCGAGAAATCGAGATTCCCGATCTTTCCGCACGAAATGACG
>CALBMD010000397.1 GCA_937896265.1 uncultured Pseudomonadota bacterium | reverse complement strand
TCGTGAGGGCCTATATAGAAAATCAACAGCGCCCAGAAGATCCCAAACACATTGCACAATCGAAGCGATTAACTGGAGTCAAAAGAAAACTAGAGATTCATCAAGAGCCTGCTCGCCGCTAAGTTTTGAGCTAAAACCGTATTCCCACACGCAGCTGAAACTAGGGCAATTATCATGGTACCGGCCACACCCATAAGATTTGCCATTAAAAAAATCTGAGAATAGGTATGATCATTCTTCTTTGTAGGAATAGATTCTTTCCCTTTTACTTGAAACTCTTTAACAGATACTTGTGCTACTAACTCCACTCCTGCACGATAATAAACAATGCTTGCTGTACTACCGTTTTCAGCGGTAAAAATTGCTTGATAAAGATCAATCTCGCTAGAGATGGGGTTGCCATTAACATTAGTGATTAAATCACCTTTCCTTAAATTAGCCTCTGCAGCAGGGCTGCCTTCTGCAATGGCTAAAATAATAACACCCTGCTTTACACCCAAGGTATTAAAAAAGCTTTTGCTAGTGCTTATGAGTTCAGTTGGCAGATTTTTTTGTAAATTTTCTGCACCCTGAAGAGAGATTACGTTAACTCCAAGTTCATTCTTATATAAGAATCCGCGCTCAATCCACTGCATCACAGCAAACTTGGTTATATTAGATGGGATTGCTAAACCTAACTGTGACGTCTCAGAATTTTCCGGTCCTATAGTTCCAGAGACCACACCGATAACGCTTCCAGCATCATTCAATAACGGTCCACCACTGTCACCCGGGTACACTCCTGCATCTGTTTGAATGTAAGTTGTCAATTTTGAGCTTTACTTGCGCTTAGTCGCCGACACAATCCCAAAGTGAGCGGTCCTTGTGTAGCCATAGGGCGCCCCAAGCACTATGCTAACTGCACCTTGCTTCACTTGATCAGAATCCTCAAAATCAAGAGCAACAAGACCATTTTTATCGAATGAGCTATCAGAAATTTTTAAGAGTGCTAAATCAAGAGCAACATCACTGCCAACGACAATAGCAGAGTAAGTGTGATCTGTACTAACTGTCACGTCAAGAAGTGTAGAATCTTGAGGAAGACAATGCTGACTTGTCACAATATAGCCATTTTCAATGTCAATAAAAAATCCAGAGCAATCAGGATCATCACTTGGCCCAAGGCCAACGAGGCCCTTTTTAGCTTTATTTATAATCATTGAAACATTTTTGGAACACTCTTGAAGAAAATTATTAGTATGAAGCTGCGCATTAATTGATCTCTCTTCTAGAGTATCAGAGAAGGCAATATGGCTAAAAAAAGCCAAGGAACAAGCGGTTACACTTCGGATCAAAATATGCCTCTTAGTTGAATTGCAAAGGGATTTTAAGTTTATTTAAGACAACTGTCAAGTTTGAGATGGACATAAACCAAGTCTGTCTTATATAAACTGAAATTTCAGCAAGGAAGCATTTTCCCAAAACCTTCCTTTTAAAAAAACCGGGAGAATATCTGCACCTATGGCTATAAGAAATGAACATAAAAAAAATTTTGTTGCTCTCATTGAATCTATTCAAAACAAGCTTTGTGCTCATGCCAATACTCTCGATGAAAAACCTTTCCATGAAGATCTTTGGCAAAGACCAGGTGGTGGCGGAGGGCGCTCTCGCGTTTTAGAAAACGGTTCAGTTTTTGAAAAAGCTGGCATCAATGTCTCTACTGTTTTTGGCGAGATGCCGACTCAAGCAGGAGCCATTGCCAATCAAAATTCTTCTCAGGGTCGCTTTTTTTGGGCTGCCGGTGTAAGTCTTGTTCTTCATCCTCGCAACCCTTTTGCACCAACAGCTCATGCTAACTTTCGCTACTTTGAAAAAGGCGATGATCCAGAAAACCTTACACAGTGGTGGTTTGGTGGCGGTGCTGATCTGACACCCTATTATTTATTTGATGAAGATGCTCGTCACTTTCACCAGACTTTCAAAGAAGCTTGTGATCGCCACGACGCTAATTTTTATCCTCGATTCAAAGCTGAATGCGATCAGTATTTCTACTTACCTCATCGTGGTGAAGGTCGTGGTGTTGGTGGCATCTTTTTTGATAATCTCGCTGATCGAGGCAAAGACAAGCTATGCGCTTTTATTGAAGATTGCGGTAATGCTTTTGCTCAGGCTTACTTTCCTCTTATTGCGAAAAGAAAAGACACACCTTATAGCGATGAACAACGCCAATGGCAAAAGATTCGTCGCGGTCGCTATGTAGAATTTAACTTAGTCTATGACCGTGGTACAACCTTTGGACTCAAAACCGGTGGCCGTATAGAAAGCATTTTGATGTCGTTGCCTAGTGAAGTCAGTTGGGCTTATGACCACCATCCACCAGTAGGTAGTCCCGAAGCAAACCTTATTACTGCCTTGAAAAAGCCAATTGATTGGCTTAATTTATAGTAATATGAACGATTTTCAGAGGAATCAATGAAACAGATTTTGCTTATGATATCTTTACTAGGTATCGCTTCTTGCGCTCATCAAGACCAACCGAGTACGGCAATGAATGTCGCTACAGGATTTGTAGCTCACCAGCTCTGTGGAGCAGCTTTTATTTCAGGCATAGACCCAGATCACTATGCTGAAGATCTAATTGAACCAGTGTTAGCACCCGCTGGTTTCTTTTTCTCCTACAAAACAAACATGAACCAAGGGGAAGCAGTAGCTAATTTAGGTGCCCTCAATACATCGCGAGCTATCTACACCAAGGAATTTGGCTGCACGCGCTCTATAAGCATACAAGAAACATTACCTCAAAAAACTAAACAGCTACCCCCTCCACCTGTCAAAGCTATCAACCAACAAGTTGATTTTGCTATTGATAAAGCCTTTATAGAGAACTCTCCAGAAGCAAAACGCCATACTAGCGCTATTGTCGTACTGCATAAAGGCAAAATTATTGGTGAGCGTTACGCAACTGGTTATTCAGCAGCAACACCCATCCAAGGGTGGTTGGCTTCTACATCTATGATAGCCGCGCTGATTGGTGTTCTAACGCAAAAAAAGATGCTAGCTGTCACCGATTCTTTATCTATTCCCGCTTGGAGCCAGCCAGGAGACCTGCGTCAGAAGATAACTATTGAGCACTTAATGCGGATGACTAGCGGCTTAGAGCTTGGCAATTCTCAAACATCTGGATTTATGTCTCTCTTTGATTTCTCTGCTCAGATGTTATTTACTAAAACAGACATGGCGCGCTATGCTGAAGAAACAGAGCTAAAAAAACAGCCAGGCGAATGGTGGAACTACTCTTTTGCTAGCTATATCCTTCTTTCACGTCTTGTTCGACAAAAAATCGGCTCGGCCAAAGAGTTTAAGGCTTTCACACAAAAAGAGCTTTTTACTCCAGCAGGTATGCTTCATGTCGCTATGGATTTTGATAAAGCTGAAACACCAATTGGTTCGAGCCATTTTTATGCAACAGCACGAGATTGGGCCAAGTTGGGCGACTTATTTTTAAATGACGGCGTTGTCAAGGGTAAGAGAATTTTCCCTGTTGGCTGGGCTGATTTTTGCGCCAAGATGACTCCTGGTAGCGAAGATACTGGCTATGGTGCTGGCTTTTGGACGAATCGTGGAGATAGTCACGGGGCAAGATACCGTACAGAACATGGCATGCCTGCTGATGCTTATATGGCGCGTGGGAATTTTGGCCAGTATGTTATTATTGTGCCAAGCAAACAGCTTGTAATTGCTCGTTTTGGCAATTCATTTACCAAATGGGATGATATAGATGCTGTAGCAGCTTTGACAAAAGCTTTAGTAACCGCTATCTAGGCTCTTTTTCTTCTTAGATCTGATGTATCGGTAATGTAAGAACAAAAGTAGTATTAGGAGCTTTTTCATCATAAACCAAAGACCCACCATGCCCCATAGCAATGCCACGGGCAACGCTTAGCCCAAGACCAGTGCCTTTGCCAACTTCCTTGGTAGTAAAGAATGGATTCATTAGTTTTTCAGCAATAGCTGGATTAATACCATGCCCGCTATCGCTGACTCTGACCTCAATCTGATCTCTTTTTGCTTGAACCTCTATTTTGACCCATCTTTCAGGCAAAGCCTGAACAGCATCAAATGCATTATTCAGGAGATTAAAGATCGTATGAGAGATCTGATTAGGACGACATTCTAGCTTAATGGTTGAGGCACAAGCGATTTCTAGCTGAATCTGATGTGATTTAAATCGTTCTCTGCATAGGGCAAGGATATCGTTCAAAATATGAGCAAGTTTGAATTCTTCGAAAGGATCACAACCTGTATCTTTAGCGTAAGTTCTCAGAGCTGAAGTAACCTTGGCAATACGATCAACAGTGCTACTAATCTTTATAACTTCCTTACAAAGCCTATTTGAATCTTGCAAACCATTTTCAAGCATCCTTTCGATTTGACTGGCTTTACCTTTAATAATAGCCAAGGGATTGTTAATTTCATGAGCAACACCTCCAGCCATTTCACCCAACAGAGAAAATTTAGCCGATTCTATCAATTGCATTTCTAAAGCTTGACGCTCTTCTTCCATTTTCTTGTGCTCAGTGATATCAGTAGCTACTACAAAGAAGCTTACTACCCTGCTATGGCGTTTTTCTGGAATATAATTGACAATTACATGGCGAATAGTGCCATCTTTAAAAGTTATAGACTTCTCAAATGCTTGAGTAATACCGACTTGTACTGCTTGAATATAGCCAATATTTTGCTTGAATATTTCTTCACCAAGAACCTCACGCATATGCCTTCCTTCGACTTGCTCAGGAGATTTACCGAGATACTCAAAATATTTGTTATTAGAATGCAGGTTAATAAGATCAACACTCCAGTGACTAATTAATGATGGTATAGCATTCAAAATGGTACACAAATTTTCTTCACGACTAGCTACCTGTCTTTTTGATTCTTCTAACTGAGCTATCTGCAACCTTAATGTTAGAAGCTTCGTTACTTGTCGACTTAGCCCCTGTAAAGCTTTTATCTGATCAGAGTTTAATTCCCTTGGTTTAGAATCTAAAACACAGACTGTCCCAAGAGCAAAGCCGCTTTCTGAATAAAGTGGTGCCCCGGCATAAAAGCGAACATGAGGGGCACCCAACACATAAGGATTATCTGAAAATCTATCGTCTTTATACGAATCTTTAATATGCATTACTTCATCACTAAGAATAGCGTGAGCACAGAAAGCAAGCTCACGCTTGGTTTCGACACCATCCAAACCAACCTTTGATTTAAACCATTGTCGGTCTCTATCAATGAGGGTGATTAAAGCAATAGGAGTTTGACAGATCTGCGATGCAATGAATGTTATATTATCAAACTCTTGCTCAGGCATCGTGTCCAAGATACCTAAAGAATTTAGTGCCTCTAGACGCTCTTTTTCTTGCGGATGTAAAGGAGCAGATTTCATCACTTATTTTATCGACGGTTAGAAGACTAACTTAAGAAAACTTTACTTAAGACAGGGGTAAGCTTTCTTAGTAGTCATCAAAATCGCTGCAACTAGCCATAGCTATTAGCTAGATATGAAATTTTACTAGAAACCACAAGGCAATTTAGCAACAGCAAGGATGAGGGTTTGGGAGAAAACTGCGCAGCTGATTTCTCCTAAGAAGGCTTTTTTGGAAACCAGCTGTGTGGTTTTTCTAGACCTCACCTTGCTTTTCAGTCGTCAAGGCAATTTAGCAACAGCAAGGATGAGGGTTTGGGAGAAAACTGCGCAGCTGTTTCTCCCAAGAAGGCTTTTTTGGAAACCAGCTGTGTGGTTTTTCTAGACCTCACCTTGCTTTTCAGTCGTCAAGGCAATTTAGCAACAGCAAGGATGAGGGTTTGGGAGAAAACTGCGCAGCTGGTTTCTCCCAAGAAGGCTTTTTTGGAAATCAGTTGCGTGGTTTTTCCAAACCTCACCTCGTCAAGGCAATTTAGATGCATATACTTTGCCCGTATATAGGGATGTTATGCATCTCCTCCGTAGTCATCATAGAAACTTCAAGTACAGCCATCAATCAGAGCAATCACATCCGTCACAATCAGGACAGTTGCACTCGCCACAGCTATCGCAATGGCTCGAATTATTGTTGTCTGAATCGACAATACAAATCACACAACAGTCATTATTGCTTGATCCACTTCCGCTAGAGCATGTATTGCAACATTGGTAGCAACCTTCGCAAATACTCTTTGTCGTCTTTTTGCAATATTTTACTGAAGAATCGAGGCATTTGAAGATGCCAACAAAACAACCAGCAACAAGCAAGCAAGGACAGGTAGCGACATTCCAACAGGCAGTAAGAGGTGTTTTTAGATTGCAGCATCCTTCTCGATAGTCAATAACTATAGGTTTTGTCTTGCCATCTTCATGCAAGCATAAGGCGTACTCACCGTAGCGCTTGTGATGGAAGCGACAAAATGCTTTCCTACGCATGTCTACGCGTCCTTCAATTCGGTGCGACTTCGCCACCGTGCCACAGTTGCAGCAAAGAACCCGTGCACCATTGCCAATAGATTCTGTCGATTGTTGACGATTCATAGCGACCGGCGATGGTGCACCGCTCTTGCCGGTTTGAGAAACTGCAGTTGCCATAGGAACAGAACTACCATCAGTGAGCGCAAAGTCATCGGGTGTGTACTCAGTACCAGAAGCTTGAGCTGTTAGCACCCAGAGGTTTGTAAAAATTATTAAACCTATCGCCCTAATCCTCATCTTTCCTCCAAAAACTTTTGTGTATCACTTTGTCAGGTTAGAAAAACGATCTGTAGCAGCCACCAAAGCACGGCTGATGCCTAATTCAGAAGCAGAATGCCCCGCGTCAGGGACAATGCAAAAATCTGCTTCCGGCCAAGCTTTATGCAACTGCCAAGCATTAACAAATGGGCAAATAATGTCATAGCGACCATGGATGATGACGGCTGGAATATGACGGATCTTAAATACATCATGCAACAGCTGATCTTCTTCTAAAAAGCATTTGTTTACAAAGTAATGAGATTCAATGCGAGCAATAGCAAGAGCAACCTTTGCATCATCAAAACGATCCACGGTACTTGCTTCGGGCAATAGTTTCAAAAGACTACCCTCCCACTTTGACCAACGGTCCGCGGCGAGTAAAGCAACTTCTGGATCGGCAGATGTCAATCGCTGGTGATAAGCTGCAAGCATATCTTGGCGTTCACTCTCTGGAATCAAACTCGCAAACCGCGAGTAGCCATCTGGGAATATTTCACTAGCTCCGTTTTGACATAACCAATCAACTTCTCTGCGAGTACCAAAGAAGATGCCGCGTAGCACCATAGATCTCACTCGTTCTGGGTGTTTTTGCGCATAAGAAAGTGCCAAGGTACTACCCCACGAGCCACCAAAAACCAGCCATCGCTCAATTTTCAAATGCTCTCGAAGTTTTTCGATGTCAGCGACAAGATCCCAAGTTGTATTTTGCTCAATGCTCGCATGAGGTATGCTCTTTCCACATCCGCGCTGATCAAAGACAACGATACGATAAACACGAGGATCAAAAAAACGCCTCGCTTTCTCATCGCTACCACTACCAGGACCACCATGTAAATAAATTGCCACTTCACCTTTGGGGTTGCCGGATTCTTCGTAGTAAATTTGATGGACCTTATCTACCGCAAGCATACCTGTATTGAATGGTTCAATAGCAGGGTACAGCCAGTTCATACTATCTTTAATCACTTTTGGCTCCTTTACTCAACTTCATCAATATCCTTAGATAGCTTTCTTGTACCAAAATTCAAGCGATAACCAAAGGAGCAAACTGTTTTACCCTATCGTAATCTCTATGGGAGCAAAAATCGCGGATTTAATATCAATGAGAAACGAAATACTACCGCGGCCGACAATATCTGCGCAAGCATCGCTGCGAGAAAGTTGAGTTTCACCAAAAAAACAGTGGAATCAACAATGGCTGCTGTGAACTTCCATCCTGCCTTTCGCGCCAAATCTCTGGGTCTTCCTCATGCAAGCATCAGCGCTAAGCATCAGACTGACCAAATTGGCTGAAAGCAAGCATCCTAAACTGCCGTTAGCTATGATCAGATCTTGATTGGACTAAATGTGAAAGAACTAAGGTAAGTAAACTTGGAGTCCTATTGCTATTCTGCGCTGAATTGATGAATCTGAGATAATTCCAAGAGGCCGAATTCCTTCAAGCGTTTTCCTGAGAGTATAGATCATACCTACTCTTGCAATAGAATCTGCGATAAAAATCTTTCCATCAGCATGGATTTCGACATCTGGATAGTTTACATGCGTTTTTTTAGAAACACACTCGATGCAATTAAATACTGGCCGAGTATCTTTAGGGCTTAATACGATAAATCGGCGGGTTTCTTTTGATGCATCTAGTGGCTGATGTGGGTCGGTTTTTTCACGTCTTTCTGCTTGGTTAATAACAAGAACTTGCCAGCGATCAAATGAAATAGGAGGCCTCTGCTGGTTTGTCATTATCTGAATCCTAATTGCAATTGGTCCATTTCACTTTGCGTCAACTCATCATCGTATTCGTTATTATATGTTTGAGCAGCAACCTGCATTTGGAGTGCGTTAACAGCTGCTGCCAAAGCCATTTGTTGATCTTTAAAGTAACCGCGCTCAATTAAGTCATCGATTATAAATTTCGTCGTGGAATCAATATCGATCCTAACACGCTCTTTTTGCTTGTCTAGTCTTTCAGCTTTCATAGCGAACCTCCTTTTTTTAGTACCACAAGGACCATTTTTGGTCCATTTAAATATATCGGTGTTTTTGGACCAAAAATTAGCAAAATCACAATAAGTATTAATTTCAGCCAGTTGGTGAAAAAAGATCGCATACCGATTCATCATAAATAAAAAACTATGCTGGGCTTAAAATCCAAAGACTCACCACATAGCGAACTAACTCTAGCGGCGCTAGGTCAAGAGCTCCATCAAGAATAGTAGGGTCGATCTCTAAAAGTTCTAAAAGAGGCTTAAATAACTTTGGATCAAGGCTATCGAGGCTAAGAAAAAGGTCTTTAGCTACCTTTGATTTGTCTTTTGTCATTGTCTGCAATACCACCTGATAAGGTGCAATCTTGACACCAACCTTATCCATAGCATGCTTGAGATCTGTCACATCAAAGTTACTAGCAAAAAATTCTGCTACCCAAGTTTGAATTTCATTCATGGATGGCGATTTAGCAAGGTTTTTGGAGAAACGATCCAGGTTAGCCTCAAAGGCCCTCATTGCCCTTTTTAAATTCCGGTAATAGCGACGATGATCCTTTAGCATTCGATGATATATCGCAGCTGGAAAATCTCCTTCATTCAGAGGCTTACCAAGGATTTTACTTTTTACAAAATCATGAAACCTACCACCCCAATAATGCTCCATACCATAGACCACGCAGCTCATAATCAACGCTATGCCAGCAACTCCAGCAACACCGTAACCTGTAGCAATAGTAGCTCCTGCTATAGCAACAACACCTGCGCAAAGAACAATATTCATGACACCAATTGTCATAATACTTGCAGCAAGACCCAAAGTTATAAAATCGCGAGCAAGATTCATTTTGTTTAATGATCTTTGATAGGCTATTAAATTATCTAGCCTAAGATTACTTGCTGCATCTTTGATTTTAACAATAGCAGGATCTGTATTCTCAGGTATTATAGCTATTGGCATTTTTTTAATGCGCTCAATTTTCTCTTCAATATGGTGTAATTGTCGAATATCCGCTACGGTTTTAGCTCCAATTAAAACTCCCAAAATAGCACCATATCCTATTGTCCCGATGATGGTAGTGGTTAAACCAACAGCAAGGCCAGAAGCCCCTAGCAAATAGGGCAAAGCCGAACTAAAATAAGCACTGGTCAATAAGGCATCCAGTCCCAAATACTTAGCTGATCGTTTTAAACCAATACTTGCCTGTTTAACAGCAGGTTCAAGAATCTTGATTTCTTGTGCAACTTCTTGTTCATCCAAAACATGAGCAGCTATTTTTTCCGCCGACATTTCTGTAGGCGGATGCGCAATTACTTGCTGTAGCCTAACTCTCTCTCTCTCGAAATTCTTTAAACGACTTTTTGCTTCATTAAAATGCTTTTTGTCATGCAAAAAAGAAAAGGTATTGTGCAGAGTAAAAAGCACACGAATACTAGCCACGCTAATATTCACAACAGAAGCAACCGGCAAACTGCCAATATACAAATTACGAGCGCGCGCCACGGTTGTCACTGGACCAATAGAAAAAAAAAAGAGCCTGAATCATCAAATCTGCTTTGGCACGCAAAATATCGTCAATGGAATGGCTAACAAGCCCTTGCCCAAGAATTCGAAAGAAATATTCCCGCAAGCGTTGTTCTTGAGCAAACAACTTATGCTTATGTTTAATAATGATCGAGCGAAAAATACTTGACTCTAGCTGTTCAGCCTGTACAAAAGTAATTTTCTTAAGCATCATATAGTAAGCTTGACATTCCTGAGATGAGACAGTTCTATTATTTTTTTGGACAATTGTTTTGAACTCAGTAACATTTTGAACAAACAGAGATCGCTCTGCAGGAATATCAATACTCTCAGCTAAATTTTCCTCAGCGAAGGCAAAACCATAGGAATAAGTAAACAAAATTATTAGCAGATACAGTCTAAAACATGCATGCGTCATGAACCACCAATTGTATAAATTTTTTATGCTAGTCTCGTTTGAATCAAACCATAAATAAAGGAATAACGGCAAGACCGAAATGAATATTCTCCCTTTTTGACCAATATGCAGCTTCCTTGCAGCGATTCGATGTGCTAAAAAAATAGTTAGATTAGCTGTAAAAATTTGTTGGGGGCTCTATGATGTTACCGACACTATTTCTCTCTCATGGTGGTGGACCTTGGCCATTTATGAAAAACCAACTAGGAGATGCTTACCGTCAATTAGAAGAATCATTACAAATGATTCCAAGACAGCTGCCTTCACCACCCAAAGCGGTACTCATGGTTTCTGCGCATTGGGAAGAAGATGAGTTTACTATCATGACTCATCCAAAACCACCCATGCTTTATGACTATTATGGCTTTCCCAACCATACCTACCATGTAACATATGACGCTAAAGGCGTACCGACCTTAGCCAAACAGGTACAAACCCTTCTTGAAAAAGCAGGAATTTCTTCCCACTTAAACCCTAGCCGCGGTTTTGATCATGGTGCTTTTGTCCCTATGGCAGTTATGTATCCAGACGCCCAGATACCTATGCTACAGCTCTCTCTTAAGCGTGGTTTAAATCCTCTAGAGCATCTTAAAATGGGTGAAGCCATAGCTTCTCTTAGAAGCGAAGGTATTCTGATTATCGGCAGTGGCTTAAGCTACCACAACCTACGGCGATTTGGTCCCATGGCTAAAGAGATATCTCGCGATTTTGATCAATGGTTGCATGAAACATTACAGCTATCTGGTGACGATCGATTTAAGTGCTTAGTAGATTGGGAGAATGCACCTTCAGCAAGGTCTGCTCATCCAAGAGAAGATCATTTAGTACCCGTATTTGTTTCAGTAGGTGCGGCTAAGGATAGTATTGCACGTCGCATTTATCATGAAAATGATTTTATGGGAGGTGTTACTGCTTCAAGCTACTGGTTCGAGTAGATTTACTATGCATCCATGTTACTTGAGTCAAATATCGAACCTCAAAGAAACGGGTTTATGATGGAACTTCGCAAACTCCTTCCAGCAGTTTTTCTCATTTTTGGAATACTTCCAACTTCTAGTCAAATCATAGCCAAAGAGCAAACCAAAGAAGTCATTTTTATTCGACATGCTCAATCAGAATTTAACAGATCAAAAAAGCGACAGCTCTTAACAACTATAGACAGCTTATTTAAATTTGGCGCATCTAAAAAAGATGCTGAGCTAACATTAGCAGGGTTAATTCAAGTATTAACGCTTCGTAAAAATCCAAATGTTAG
>CALBMD010000396.1 GCA_937896265.1 uncultured Pseudomonadota bacterium | reverse complement strand
TAGCAAGTTTGCGCTTATAGACCTGCGTAACCAGTGTCAACTGAAATAGACAGTCTGTTAGGGCCAGTTTAGCATAGCTGGCAACTAATTTCAGTTCCCCCTTTTCAAGGGCAAACGAGGGTAAATCAAATTCTTTCTCTAACAAGGGGCTACTTAATAAAATTAAGGGTAAATCAAGCAAGGCATTTTGACGTACCATCCAATCTACTTGCAGACTATCATCTATTACTAAAAGCAAATCGCCAAATATAACTTCTTCTCGCCAGGCTTCAAATTCAAGATTAAGCTTGTGCTTTTGCCATGCTGCCTCTTGAATACTCAAAAGAGCCCCTTCATGCCCCGCTAGACCTGCTACTAAGACACGTGCTGTTCTGCTATAAAGATCGATTTTTTCCTTAGCCAAGCTCTTAATTGGTTTTGAAACAACCTGCGGCTTGGGAAGTAAAAGCTGCGGCGTATTTTGCCAATGAGTGTTAACACCAAACCAATCTATCTTTTCAGTGGCAATCACAGCATCAAATTTTTGATGTGCAAGCCGCTGCCAATTCTCATTATCTTTTTGTTTGAGGCTTTCTACTCTTACTCCTTGAGAAAGCAACCACTCAGAAATCAACTTTGCTGACTCAGACTCACCGACAAGCAGAACGCTTTTTTTGGCAATATCTTGAGTATGAATCTCCTCAAAAGCTTGTAAGTAACGACTGGTAACCTGCTGCCAATCTGTCAAATCTAAGCAATACCGGTGGCCTCGTTCTCCCATTTCCTTCAAAGTCTCAACGTTTGTAGCAGCAATCTCTCTCAAACAAGCAACCCACCCGTTGGTATCAGAAACAGCAAATCCTGCTTTATCCGAATCTAGCCAAGCTGTATATGTTGCTTCACAAGCCTGGTGGACAACGACAGGTTTATCATGCCGCCAAGCTTCAAAGATCACGCGCGAAAAGCTTTCATTAGTACTAAGATTGACGAGACCCACACAGCCTGCTAGCAAGCTTGCTTTGGTAGCCTGGTCGACCAAACCCATATCGATGACTTTATCTGAGTCAACAGAACCCAAATCACCAGGACCTGCTACAACCAGCTTCAAATCGCTAGGAAACTCTTTTTGAAACTCACAAAACCCTTCCAGCATCATGGGCGTATTCTTCTCAGCACAACGCCGACCCAAGCTAAGAAGATATCGCCCTTCTAAAGTAGGAGTAGAAGCAATCGTGCTATCTTCGAACTCCACTCCAGCACCTGGAACAAAAGACTTTTCAGCTATAAAATCTCCATAGAGTCTTTTTGCAAGTTGGTATTCGCCTTTGGAGATAAAAAGAAGAGCCCTTGCCTGACAAAAGGCCTCGTGTGTCTTCTCTAAATAAGCATAACATTCGTCATGCAAGCAAGGCTGTAGCAATGCCTTAGAGCCAACAATCGCAACACCTTTTTGAGTGAAAGGAAAAAGATAAGGTAAGAAAATAAAATAGTTATAATAATCGCGATCTTTTTTTAAGGCCAATAAAAGCGATTCAGAACGAATGCTTTCGTTCCAATAAATATCTTCTTCTTCAGGGCTTAAAATAAACCGACCAGAGACCATATCTTGGGGTTTCATAGCTAGCATTTTGCCAACCACACGGTCAAAAGATTGCTTATCTCTTGGATCAACAGCAAAACGACGTACTCGAATTTTACCAACCACCGAGGTTCCAGGTTGATAATAATTTTGAGTCCAATCGGTAAGAAAACCCCGACAGCAGGTGGTTAATACATCGACCGTCAAACCACGAGCGCTAAGGTGGTGAGCTACCTGCCAAGCATGCTGCTCTGCGCCTCCTTTTAGCTCTTCACCAAACCAAGGAATAACAATCGCAATTTTAAAATCCATGTTCGCCACTTCTGTAGATGTGCTCGGTCCCAACGAAAATCATTAGCTAAAAAAACCACTCCCTGCATGCCCCACCTAAGAAAGTGTTTCATACCAGCAGCTCGAGCCTGGCGCATCCTCTCTCGAGAAAAATTGATAGCCAAAAGCATGGACCACCTGCCTTTAGTAATATGCACAAGGGCATAGCGAGCTAGTTCCTCGCGGCTTGGAGCTCTTTTAACAAGATCAACATGGGCCATGATTATCTGCTGCTCAAGGCTAGCAATATGCCTCATCTTCAGCCAATAAAGGAACAGGGAAAATGTTGGTTTTGATATTGGTGTCAACAGACGCCCTATTTGAGCCAAGCGGGCATCGACAAAGTCTGTATGAACAATGCTTGGATCTTCATCTTCTCTGGAGACTGTTTCACGAATAGCAGCAATCGAGTTTGACAAAAAAGACCCCTCAAGGGCTGTGGCAAAGAAACATAGGAAATATCACAAATTCCGCTTATGCGCAAGAAGTGGACAGCGCAGCTGTTTCATTTTTGTAAGGATTACGCATCTAAATACTAGCAAAAGCAAGGATGAGGATTTGGGAGAAAACCGCGCATGGTTTCTCTCAAGAAGGCTTTTTTTGGAAACAAGCTTTGCAACCTGCTAAAAGGTCACCCTAACCTGCCTTGCGCCATTGCTCCTTAAACGAATAGCTAACTTTGCTACTAATTCGTCAATCTCAGGCAGCGTTAATTCTAGCTCTGTAAAACCCTGCAAAGAAGCGTCGCTGGCTTTTTGTGACACCTTGAAAAAATTAATGCTTGGACTAAAGTTCAGTTTAGTTGACTCAGGAATGCTGGGGGTAAGATGGAAAAAACTATAACCTGAAACCACCTCTACTTCAGCAACAGTTGCCGTTTCCCAGCGAAAGTTACGGTAAGATGCCTCTGCTAAGGCATGCAAAATCTTTTTGACACTATCTCTTATGCGACCAAGCTGAGTGTTCGCTCGCACACTGGCTCGTTTTAAGTCGCGAGAGCATTTAACTTCCCCAACACCAATAATCTGAGAGGACCCTCTCTCTAACACAACTAAATCAAGCTCGCCAAGAAGCCGCCTTGTATCGCTAGCCCGGCTATATCTCACCTGCGTGAGTACATCAATATCATGAAACTTACTACCAATCTCATGAGCAGCTAAAATCTCACAGACCTCGCCCCGGCTCAAAATAGTTTTGTTAGCAAACAAAGGCTCAAGCTTATCCAAATACTTGTGAATGATAGTTGAAGAATATGCATTAAGCGGCACCGAAAAGGCAAGAAGGCATACAAACAAAAACCTTAGAGATAGTGTCATCCCTGCTCCTTGTTTCCCACATGTCTTCTATCTTCTATCAAAACCACAAATTTGGCGTTTTGAGAAGGTGTTTTTTTAAAACTGTCTCATATAGCTTTAAACCACAGCAAGAAAACATTTTAAGTAGGCGTTCTAGACAGTCTTATCTATCAAGAAATGATGGCTCAAGGAATAGAATTATGTTAACAAAGATTAAACTTCGGAGCTTTCCATGTCACATCATCATCATCACGACCACTCACAAAAGAGACTTGGCCAAACAGTCGCGTTAAACATTGGCATTACCCTAGCCCAAGGCATTGCCGGTTTAATTTCAGGTTCCTTATCTTTAATTAGCGACGCTCTCCACAATTTTTCAGATGTAGTCGCTTTGCTCATCAGTTATGTGGCGCAGCATCTAACGAATAGACAACCCACTAAAAAACAGACCTTTGGCTATAAGCGAGCCGAAATTTTAGCCGCTTTGGTCAATGCCTCCAGCTTGGCTGGTGTCTCTGTCTTCTTAATTATAGAAGCTATTGAACGCTTTAATATCAGTCGAGAGGTAGACTCAACACTAGTCATTATCTTCTCAGGATTAGGAATAGTCGTAAATTCTTTCAGCGCCTTTATGTTGCGCCACGAAGCTAAGTCAAACCTCAACATGCTTTCAGCATACCGTCATCTAGTCTCTGATGCTATCACCTCGGTAGCTGTCATGGTGGGAGGCATCCTCATTGCTCTCTATAATGTATTATGGATTGACTCCTTGCTCTGCATCCTGATCGCTCTCTATCTTGTTTATTGCTCCTGGGACCTCTTGGCTTCGACCCTCAGGGTATTGATGCATTTTACGCCTGATCATTTTGATCTAACTAAGGTAGAAAGCTATATCCTTTCCTACCCGCAGATTAAAAATGTGCATCACGTCCATACTTGGCAGCTGACTGATAATACCTTACATTTTGAGGGCCATCTTGATTGGCGAGAGGACTGCCTTTTAAGTGAGGTAAGTGTTGTCTTAGCAAAATTGAGAAAGGAGCTGTGCCAAGAATTCGGCATTACCCACTGTTTACTGCAACCTGAAATCCATATCAAAGATTCGAAAGATCTTGTCCATTTGGACGGCTGTAACTAGACATATCATGATATGATTGCAATATGCGCTTTATTATGCATATTGTAACCATATCGCTTATCCTAGTTAGCGGTCATGCCTTACCTGTAGGCATCCATACTGCTCCTATTATTTTAATTGCAAAAGATATCCGCGCTGTTCAATTCCACCCCCTTGAAAAGTATCGCCTTTTTATTACTGATAGCGATGGTCAAGCTAAGCTTATCCCCTTTCAGATTGATGAAAGAGATAAGTATGCTGATTTTGTCCTCGACAAGGGGCCTGTTCCAAACTCTAATTTTGGTAACGGCATCTTTGATTTTAATGATGAACTAGTTTTTATGGGCAATGATGTTGGATCAACAACACCTCCAACTAAATGGAACATCCCCAAGCCTAATATCATTTACCAGATAAATTTTGATAACCAAGCAGATAAAAGAAGCGGTGCAATCTTTGTTGGCATTTATTTCGGCGACCCCCCGCCTATGCCAAAAATTAGTTATGTCCACTTTGATTTGCCAAAATCAGAAGTTTTAACTTCGAGGTATCATTATCGGTTTAATGATAAAAATTATCTCGTCGTGCAAAACATCGACCTCCTTAAAAACAAAACACTCAATCCTTTTATTGATGGCTCAACTTTCTATCTCAAAGCTGATCTGAAATACTTTCTAACTATCTCGATCAATCAGTCTGATATAGAGAGCACATTAGAGGCCTATAAGGCAGGCCCTATCCGAGCTATCACTCGAGTGACCTTCACCTATAAGTTTCTTAGGCTGAACTTTAATCTTGGTATGTATACGGAAGTATCTTTTTTCGGCAATTCAGTCATCCTGCCAGCTATTATCGACAATCCTCTCGACGCCAAGAAAAACCTTAATGAGGGAAGTATCTTCTACTATGGCTTGAGCTTAATTCCCAATCCCAAGGATTTAACGATCGATAACAACATGCAAAAATACAAGGAAAAAGCAGGGTTCAACTTCTTTAAAAGCGACCCCCAACCTGATACTGGTCTCTATTGGATTCAAGCTAAGCGCAACGAAGAAGTCATTTTAATCCAGATCACCCCATCACTTGAGATGAGGCGAGATGGTGCTGTCCCTATGCTTTATGTTGAAGACAAACCTGGCAGTGATCTTAAATCTAGAACAAAAAACCCAGCGCCACTGGGAAAATCCCCTGTTAATGTTGCTGTGGCATTAGATCTATCTGGCTTATCAAAGGGAACTCATACTGTAGCATTTACGCTATTTGTGGAAAATAAGGCCACTCCCGAAATGATTCAAGATCTTATTAATCTTAACCAATGGGGCGTCAAAACAAAGCGCTTACCACTTGTGATCAATTCACCGTAGGCGATCATTGCTGATCGCCTCTTGCCTTAAAGGCCTTTCTTGCCTCCAGACGATGTTTACGTCTAAGCTCAGCGGCAGCAAAGGTCTCTCTTTCTAAATCAGTTTCAAGAGTCAAAGGTGGCATAGATATCGGCTTGCTATCTGACCCAAGCGATACCATAGTAACAAAAGCAGAGCCAGTGTGACGTGAAGATTGATTTTTGAGATTCTCTGACCTTACGTCAACCCCAACCTCACAGCTTGATCCACCAACATAATTAAGTTTAGCTCGGATTGTAACAACATCACCCAGATGAATAGGAGCCAAAAAATTCATCGTATCAAACGAAGCTGTCACTGCAACACGGCCACAATGTCTAGAAGCACAGATAGAAGCTGCAATATCAACCCAAGAAAGAATGACGCCACCAAAAATAGTCCCTAGGCCATTTGTGTGATGAGGAAGAACTAGCTCGGTCATTTCAACTTTTGACATCGATGGTGTTTTCATAAATTAAGTCCTAATAATATCAAAGGATTCATCTTGAGTATTATAAACAATGCTGGCTTCGCAATTTGCAAGCTGCTTTCTCACTCTTTCAACTTTGCTCTCTAAAGAATACTCTTGTTCCCCATAGTCTGTACCCTCTCTTAAAACAAAGGCTTCTAACAGGCCCTTTAGAGCTGCCGGACTAAGCTTGTCCATGGGTATATCAATAACATTCATATCCGTATATCTTCTCTAATCAGCTGCAAAAACGTTATCATAGAAATAATAGCCCAAAGATTCCTTGCAAATCTGCCGAAGCAAATCATTGAGCAAACTCGAAGCACTAAAACGAAAGCGATCAGCTGTTAGCCAGGTTTCTCCTAAAACTTCTTTTGCCATAACTAAATACTGAATCGCTTGCTTTGCTGTCTTAACACCGTCGTCTGGCTTCATCCCAACTTTTTTATTCGATACTCTGAAGAAATCAAAAATAGCCCTAAGCATCACTAGAGTAGATTCCATAGTAGCTGCTTTAGCGTATTTGCCACTAGATAGCTTAATAAAATCAGCACCAGCCTCCATAGCAAGAAACGACGCCATGCGAATATTTTCGAAGGTACCAAGCTCACCCGTTTCAAGAATCACTTTTAATCGCACAGAGTCACGACAAATCTCTTTGGCAGCTGCTATTTCATCATAAACTTGTTGATAGCAGCCTGTCATAAGGGCTGATTGGTTAATCACCATATCAACTTCATTTGCACCTTCGCTAACAGCTTGCCTAATCTCAAATAATCTTAAATCCAAGTTAGAGCTACTTGTTGGCAAATGAGCAGCTACTGCGGCGACTTTCACACCAGATCCCGCTAAAGCTAACAAAGCGGTCTTGATATGAGGCGGGTAGACACAAACAGCTGCTACTGGAGAAATCTCTGGAAAATTATGGAAACGACTTAAAAATTCTCGGCGAACACCATAGGCAATCGGATCTTTAGCTTTTAGACAAATCTGCTGCACTTTATCTTGAGCCTCAACTCTCTCAAAGACAGTAAGGTCTATCATCGAAACAGCTAAGCGCAAAAGGTCCATCTTGGACTGACTCTTAATGCCTCGTTTTTGCAAATCTACAACACGGGCATCAATATGCTGTTTTACCCCATCTGCCACATTGAAAACATTTTCCATAGGATGCTTTCCTTCTTTGGAGTGCCCTGTGTTAGTCAAGCACAGATGCCTGGAAAGCGAAAGAGGCAAATACCTAGATTAAAAGCAAGGAGGAGTCTGGGGAAGCAGCTGCTGGCGGCTGGCTTAGAAGGACAGTCGCTCAAATGACCAAATCTTTAGCCTCCAAAGAAAGACACTACGAAGTCAGTGAATTTTTTCATGTCGCATAGGTCGAATTCTAGGCCAACAGTTGGTTTTCTCCTGCTGTTGAGAGGATTTGAAGAGCACAAGTGATTATGGCAACTATTAATTACGGTGATTGGCCATGTCTGCTTTTTTTAAACACAATGAAGGTAACAACATATTTTTTGTTATTGGACATTTAGCAAAGACTGCTGGACGCTATTTTAATATCCCACCAGCCAAGGAGTTACCGATGAAGAAAGTCTTTTTATTTTTAGCTCTGGTTCTCTCTGCTGAGAGCTTTGCTAGTAAGCTTCATTTCTATTTTCCAACGCTTCCATGGAAAAAGACCCATAGATTAACCATTGATCAATTAATTGAAAATCCGGTCGAAGGGTTGCTGAGCAGCCGACGAGCATTGCCGAGTGGGGCAGAAGTTTTGGAACATTGCGATACCTTACACCAAGTGCTCCTGAAAAAGTCTATTGATACTATTAAAAGAGAGTTTGATAGCTATCGAGGCAATACTGATTATCAAAAACATCGGTTAGCTGCTTTTAAAGCATATTATACCTTTGATCTAGACCTCGCTTGGGGCGCCTCTTGGAGCGCCGCTAAGGACGCCGCAATGTATGCCTCTAAGAACGACGCTAACCACACCACCTGGCAGGACGCTAAGCACAACGCTTATATCGAAGCTCTTCAAGCCGCTGTAAAATTCGAACTGGGCAGAGATGCCCAAGCCCTTATCAGTTGGTTCCGCACCGAGACAAACATTTTGAACGCCAGCGTAAATACCGCTGTGCCAGTTGTCAAAAAACTTCTAGCAAGTTCTGCTCTAAATGATTCGGTGGAGATTTTCCACGCAGCTTCGAAATTTTCTGAAATCTACATGTTGGCATGGTTCCTTAAGAACGGAAGCCAATATAGAAAGCAAGCATACGATGCGGCCTTAAAGGCACCGTACGATGCGGTCTTAGCAGATCTCATGCCTGATGAGGTTGAAGCTTTTATTGCGGGGAAGATGACTTGGAAGAATCTCCGTTCAGCAACCAACCTCTATATCAAAGCCTTCATTGATACACTCCAATAAGCCGCTTCACCCCCCAACACCTCTTGAAGCTAAGGTGCACAACGCCTTGATCAGGTTCCAAAATATACTGATCATAGTTGGGGATGCTTCAAGAAATTTAACAACGGTACCTTAATCTGCTAACGATCTTCCCGACGTAAAAACATATGAGTAGCATCTGGTCGTGCAGTATAACTCATCGAATTATAGCCAAGCGAAGGAAGGTTGATACCTGCCAGCAAGGACTCTCCTGCACCTAAAAAGACAGGCGAATAAACTAAATGGAGCTCGTCTATCAAACCAGCTTGTAGATACTGCCGAATAACGGCCACACCGCCACCTATACGTATATCTTTATTTTGCGCTTTTTCTTTTGCCTGCTTAAGTACTGATTCGATACTATCATTAACAAAATAAAATGTTGTACCGCCTGTCATAACAAGTGGTTGACGTTTATGATGCGTCAAAACAAAGACTGGCGTGTGATACGGTGGCTCTTCTCCCCACCATCCCCGCCATGTCTCATCAGGCCAGGGCCCATGGACAGGGCCAAACATATGACGACCCATGATCCAAGCTCCAACATTTTCCATTGATTTTTCAGCCATATCGTTGTCAAAATCAGTAGTGCCAAAGACTCACAAACTCTTCAGCATGCCTGGGTTTCTTTAGATTCTGGAAAAATCATTTCAGAGATGATGATGAGTCCTATAGATAGATTCAATATTTTCGAAAATAATAGA
>CALBMD010000395.1 GCA_937896265.1 uncultured Pseudomonadota bacterium | reverse complement strand
GGCATCCAGTACATAGCCATGTACTTTTTGCGATAAGTTTTGTGCGAATGCACTTAGTTGAGATAATAAAACACAGGCTGTAAGAAGCCATGTTTTTTTAGATAGCGCACAATTCAAAATTAGCCATTTTGAATTGACCGATTGAGCGTACTACTTCCGAAAGGACGTTCGGTACGATCTGATGGGCGCTAGGGATTTGAAATAATCCCTTTCGATCCAATCCATATTTACAACATTTCCATTTTTAAGACTCTTAACACAATCTGAATTTAATTCAAAACCAAACCACCTTTCATTTTTATCAAAAAAATCAACCAACTCTCTTTCCTTATCTTGAACTGATAAATCACTCTCTTTTTCAATGAAAAAATTATAACACCAACTAACATCTCTAACATCAAAATCAGATAAATCTAATGGCCATTCATCAATATGAATCAGACTATTTTTTGGAGGTAAACTGCTCATGTGGTATCTTCCTTGGTTGGAAATTCCAAGCTACGATAGCATACTGTCAGACTTTCCAAAAACCTTTGATGTGTTTTTTCTGTCTTTTCAAGTAATTCTTAAAGTTTTTTTGACTAATTCTCGTAGTTAAAACCGTAGTATTTTCGTAGAACTGAGGGAAAGAACTAGAAATAGTGATAATCAAGGATTTCTTGATCTGACTTTCCCTCATTCCATAACATCAAAAATTTGACTCAGACTAGAGCTCATCTCATTCGATAAAAAATATCACGCCTCGCTAACACTAAAACAAAAAATCAGCTAACTTTAAATCATGAAAAACAAGCCTAAATCCACAAAACCATCAAATAAAAATATATCATCACGCGACAACCCACCTAAATAAGAGTCAAACAACAAACACACTCTTCTAAAAAAATCAGGTAAATAATACTATTATTAATAGCAACAACACCCATAAGTCCACACAACAGCATTCAAAATAAGAAGCATCACTTCCATAAATCAAAATCGAATTCAATTAAAAATTCTAACCTCCTAAAAAAACAAATTAACTCGGTATTTTTCTACAGAATTAATCATGTTTATGAAGATCGAACTTAGAGGACCATGTCATGCTTTCCATTCAGCCAAAAACATCCTTTAGTCAAGCTCAACTTTCCATAAGGCTTGAGATGTGGGTAGACTCCATAATTTATCCACCCAGTAATGAATTTATTCAAACAGTATTGCCTAGCATGGAGCTTATTGATTATATAAACCTGTGTCGTTGCAAAGATTATCGTTACAGCTCACTAATCACTATTTTCAGAAGATCTTGTTTGCACTTAGACTTATTTTCAGACAGGAGACAACCAACCATTCATCAACTCGATCAGCTTTCTCAACATATCGCTCAACAAGGTAATACTCACAAGAATTTCTTATGTCAAAAACATTCAACTTTAAAATATGAGGCAAAGCAGCGATTAACCGAGCTTAGCCAACTCACGATGCGGATTCTTGATCATTATGCGCGAGTGTTGGTAATACGCGTTGATTTAGGCTATATCGGTGGTGCACAGAGCACGGTGACAATCGATCAGGTCTGTGCACACTTAGCAGCGCTGAGGTACAAAAAATCGACCCGAAAAGGAGTGTTTGCCAACATCAAGGGCTATGCGTGGTGTATCGAGCAAGGTGTGGACAAGGGCTACCACATTCATCTTGCTTGCTTTTATGCAGGCTATCAGCACCAAAATGACTGGTTTATCGCCAACAGTATTGGTCAGATGTGGCTAGAGATCGTTGGTGAAGGTGGCATGTTCTACAGCTGCAATACACCAGCAGTAAAGAAAAATTATCTTGACCAAGGGTTGTTAGGGGTTGGCATGATCCACCGTGATAATCCAGTTGAAGTTCAGAATGCCATACAAGCTGTCAGCTATTTGGCAGGCCCGTTAAAAACTCCCCAAGCGTTACGTATACGTCCAAAGGGTTCGAGAACTTTTGGAACAGGGCAATTTTAAGCAAAAAAACACCCCACCTACTGGCGGGATGTCACTCAGAGGACTTTAGTAGTCCTCTGGCGTAAGCAAGGTGGTATACAACCGATCAGCCTCGGTGATGATCCACACCTTGTCTGTGCCAACAATGTAGGCAGAGAACAATCGCCCACCCTGCGCTAAGGCATGCTCATTAGCACAGGCATCATCAAAGCAGACATTGCCCCAATCGCCATGATGGTGACGCCGTAGCAGGGTTTGTGGTGTGACACCCGCTTGCTCAAGTAATGCTTGGGCCGCTGGCGTGATCATGACCTGTCCGAGGGGAAAGCGAGGGGCTTGATGGTTCATGCCATGCCCTCCTGTCCGCTGTGCTGTGTCACGCTGCGTGATGCAGCTTGGTTTATCCGCTGCCGTTGGCTCAGCTTCTGCGCAAGCGAGGATGGATTCACCACCGCTTGTTGGCCACTCACAGCGCCTTGGCTGTGCTCAGGCAGTGCCACCGGTTGCCAGTCGGGGGATAACTCAGGGTATAGCTCTTCCAACACTTCCGGCAGTTCCTCCAGACTGCTTTCAAATTCAGCGTTGCCAAAGCCTTCGCGTGCGGCATCTTCAAGTTGGCTTTGCTGTAAGCCGATGGCTTGACGTTGATCAAACTGCTGACGAGCGTGTTGCATGGCTTCAAGCATGCTCAGGCCATCGCGCAGACACAAATCGACATAGAAGATCGGGGTACGATGGCTTTGGGTGGTGCTTTTACCTCGCAGCTTAA
>CALBMD010000394.1 GCA_937896265.1 uncultured Pseudomonadota bacterium | reverse complement strand
GACTGGAGTTCAGACGTGTGCTCTTCCGATCTATGTTTAGAAAAAAATTATCATAAGTAATTCATAGGATTTTTCCCTAGTTTTTTTGGGGGAAAGAAAAAATCTTACGGTTATTTCTTAATTAAAATGACTATATAAGGATTTGTAAATACAATGCTGGCTTCTTTTTTATATCTGATTTCTTCTGTTCTTTTTATCCTATCTTTTCATGTCCCTTTTATTTTGCTATCAGGTTATTTGTTAGCAGAGACAGTGTATACCTTCTTAATAGCCCTTTTGTTCTACCTATTAACTGCATTTATATTTCCTTGGACTCCCAAGCAGGGGTTTAGTATTGGCGGTTTGGTAATGATCGCTACTTTCTTTAAAGGAACCCATGTTTTTTTCATTCCTCTTCTCGGTTTGTGGCTTCTGAGTTGGAGTTTGAAACATAAGAGTGATCCTTTGCAGCTGCGTGCTGCTTGGCAGAGCTTTGCAGCTGTCCTTTTCGGTGCAGCTTTAATGTCTGTCTGCCACGCTGCCTTTTCATACCATCATGATGGTAAGTTGCGTTTTGGTGCTGCTGAAACAGGAGGGATGAACCTTGTTGAAGGTAAGTGCCACGATAAAAAAAACTCTGATATTAATCGCTATAGCTGGACCTCGCCACTTTTTATACAAACAAGACCAATTACAGAAAAAAACTGGGATCATTCCTTTTATGAGCAAAGCTACTTTTGGCAACAAGGGTTGCGCTGGATTGTAGAAGATCCTTGGGTGTTAATTGAGAGCTTCAATTATGTTGGCTATCTGTTCTACGGCAATCAGCTTTGGCCAAGTATTGCTTCTGCATTTCGTCGCTTAAATGAATGGTATGGAATTTTCTTTACCTTTCTTTTTTTTCCAGGGATTATCATGGGCTTTGTGCTGATGGCAAGGCAGCCTAACTCAACGGTAAATCTTCCTTTTCTTTTAGCCTTAGCCGCTGTTGTTATTGCTTATATTTTAAAAAGTGAACTTCGTTATCGTATTCCTTTTGATATCGTATTTGTTCCTTTAAGCCTGTTTGGATGGCGACAATTCTTTTCTAGGCAAACTTAGTCATAGCTAGCTATTTTCCCCCATGACCGAAAAATACAAAAGCGCTCTTTTCTCGGGAGTTTAATGGCAGTGATGTCAAAAGCTTTTTTCTTTTTGCCATTAGCTATAGCAACTGCTTGGCAACAGACAGCTCTTTTAGCTGATGAGTCGCATCTACGAGATTTGCTATGGGGTGGGCGTGCTGCGATGATGGGCGGAGCCTATACAGCTATCTCAGATGATCCAGAGGGCGTCTTGCATAACCCTGCTGGTACAGCCTTTTCTGGTAGGAAGAAGTTTAGTATCAATGGTACCGTGTTTTATGACAAGTCAACACGTTACAAAGAAGCTGTTAAAGACCAGGATTTTGTTCAAGCTTCAAAATCAACATTGCCGAGTTTTATAGGTTCTACCTATTTGCTAGGTGATTTTGTCTTAGGCCAAGCTATTATCACAGCAGATGGTAGTGACACTAAACAAACAGACTATTTTAACGATATCTCTGTTGAAAACACAGACTTTGCTATGGATTTTAGTCGGTTTCAGCAAGAAAGCTCTCGCTATGAGATGTATGGTGGAAGTATAGCCTATGGCTTTGGCCCTCTAGGGCTTGGAATTAGTACCTTTTATCTAGCCAAAACTATAAAGACAACAGTGCATCAAGAGGTTGTTTTGGGTGGCGGTGATGCTAAGGCTATTGATCAATCATTAGCTGCCGAAGGTAGTGCTTTAGGTGTGATTGGAGGAGTTCTTTTGCGCAAGAAGGCCTGGAGTCTTGGTGCTACTTATCAGGTGAATCAGCAATTAATGGAAAAGATGGCATTTATTCAAGATACTATGCAGCATAGTGCTGGTGAAACAAAAGTTACTGTAAGGCATGTTGAGGTAGATAAGCTTTTGAATTTTGATTTTATGTATCCCAGCGTAGGTAAGGCAGGAATTGCTTATCTGGTTCGTGATTTTATCGCAGCTTTTGATTTGGTTTATCAGGAAGCTGTCATGCAGGAGAACACTCCTTCGCAGAAGTTAAACCTTCATGATACTTTAAACGCTAGTTTAGGTTTTGAATGGGTTGCTGGTGGCAAATTTTACTTGGCAATGGGCGTGTTTACCAATAATGACATGACGCGTGAGCTTGATGCTGAGGATAGTGTCCAGCCTGATCATGTAGACTTTGTAGGAGCTTCTTTTGGCAGTGGTTTTTATACCAAAGATTTCAGAACTACCATAGGGTTCGTTGAACAGCAAGGCAGCGGTAAATCACAGAAAGTCCAGGGCCAAGCCGAAGTGCAAAAGGTGTCGTCGCGCTCGAGAATGTTTATTCTCAATATTTCATCTGCTTTTGATAAAGGCTAAGCATGGAGATAGAAAAAAAAGCTGAGCTTAAGATTTCAGCAAAAGCGGCTTATGATCTTTTCCTTGAAGTTGTATGGCCACAAGGTGGTGGCTTAGGACGACCAGAATGGACCAAGATCATTGAAAAAGGCGATCCTGTAACGCGTATTGGTCAAGTGCGAAGGGTTCCAGGCGGTGATAAAGAAAAGATCATGAATACTATCGATGGTACTAGGGTTGAGTACCAAGTGGTGCAAGGATCCTTGATTTTCAAAGATCATTGGGGCATCGTAGACTTTGTAGACCAGAGCACTGCTAGCGAAAAAAAATGCTTCGTGAAATGGCAAGTTAAGTGCCGTGGCATGTTTGGCATGGGAACAGCGGTGAAATTTATGATTGATGTAGCGCTCACCCGCATGCTAGCAGCATTGATAATGGCTTCACATGCCCTAGAGGAGTGAACATGCTAGCCAGTGAGTTCGTTTTGGATCCAAGCTATATCATGCTTAATAGCATGCTCTTATCAAGTCACCCTAAGACTGTACGTGAAGCTATAACTAAGTTTGACAGTGAGCTTGATAAAAGCCCTGGCAGCTTTTGGCTACAAAACTTTCGTGAGTTTGATGCACGTAATTGCCAATGGGCAGCTAGATATCTTGGGTGTTCTGCCGAGCAGATTTGCTTGGTTGATTCAGCAACGGTGGGTCTTGGTTTGATTTATAATGGGCTGCTTTTAGATGCTGGCAGTGAGATTCTTGTCAGCGATCAGGAGCATTATGCCACGCTCAAGTCTATTGAATATGCCTCTTCTCATGGTGAATTTAGTATCAGAAAAATGATTTGGTATGATGAGCCAGCTACTGTTGACAAGGACCGCATCTTGAGCAGCTTAAAGGCTGCAATTTCTGAGAAAACTCGTGTTATTGCTATAACATGGGTTCACTCTTCGACGGGTGTGAAGTTGCCAGTGGCTGAAATCTGCCATTATATTGGAGATCTTAATAAAACAAGAGAACAGAAAATATTAACAGTCATTGACGGTGTCCATGCTCTTGGAGTTGAGGATTTTCACGTGAATGATTTGGGTTGTGATCTTTTTGTCAGCAGTTGCCACAAATGGCTTTTTGGTCCTCGAGGAACGGGACTGATTTATCTCAAGCCAGGAGTTGAAGCTTTTTTACGGCCAAGTATTCCAACTTATAATGCCTACTCCTATGAAAATTGGCGGGCGCGAGTCGAGAAAGTAAAAGTGCCTCTGGCTCATGAAATGGCGCCAGGAGGGTTTCAGAGTTTTTCTCATAAATGGGCTTTGTATAAAGCATTTGAAATGCACTTAGAGGTTGGTAAAAAGCAGATTCAGGATAGAACTTATGGTTTGGCAAAATATTTAAAAGAGCGTTTGTCAAAAATCCCAGGCATACGTCTTTTAACACCAATTTCAGAAAAATTTTCAGCAGCGTTGGTTGTTTTTGATGTGGAAGGTGTTTCGCCGAGTCTTGTTGTTGATTACTTAGCTAAGTATAAGATCTTGGCAACAGTGACACCTTATTTTCGTCAGTATGTGCGATTTTCGCCTGCTGTGTATAATACGCAAGAGGAGCTAGATATTGCTGTCGACCATCTTTGCCGCGGCTTGGATGAGAGATTCGCTTAGACTTGTTTGACCTTCACCTTCATAAGCGAGAGCTTTTTTCATAAGAGCTTCAGCTTTCATAGTAACTTCAGCGTGAAAATCACGGACCTGCAGATTATAGCGGATGATATTGCGTGCAGGTTTGGGCGGGTAAATGGGTTCTGAAATCCAGTGAATCAGCTTGATTGGTCTGGGTAAAAGGCTAGGGCCAAGCCCTCGAGCTAAGAAAAAAGGTGCTTTGAATTTATCATATATGAAATTACGCAAGACCTGAGTGTTATAAACCTGATAGAGATCATCTGCACGTGGACACATAGCAAGGATGATTGGCGTTTGAGTGGCCATGGCGAGTTTGATGAAACCACGACGATTTTGCCAGCGAAGCTGATAAGCTTCTTCCGAAGATCGGGTTGCTTCCGGAACGCCACCTGGACAAAGACCAACAAGCTCACCTTTTTTTAGTAGAGCAATACCAGCATCATAGTCGCCGTCCACAGCGCCGACATTTTCTACCAGCGTTCCTAATAATGGGAATTTAAAGAAAAGATGGCCAGCCATAGAGCGGACCACTCGGTCATATTCGTCATAAATAGCTTGAAAGAGTAAAGCAACATCATAGGTTGCAAGGCTGTGGCTCATAGCAATAATAGCGCTACCTTTTTGCGGAATGTTCTCCAATCCACGAGTTTCATAGCGATGGTATGAGGCAAGAAGTTCAGCAAAAGGCTTAATCTTCTTCAAATTGCGGATAATTTTTTTTTTGCTTGCCACAGACAGCCCTAAAGAAATCAAGATATTGCCTGTACGATATTTTTTTAGCTAAATAATGTCAAATCAAATTCTGGCATAAGGAGAAGTCATAGCAAGGGAAGGTTTGGTCATCTCATAGCAAGGAAGAGGGTTTGGGAGGAAACAAGCTTCGCACGCAGATGGGTCCTGTCAAGAAGCACTAATTGATTTCAAATTCTTCAGATTCTTCAATAGGCTCAGCCTCAGTTTTAGCCTGGGGGGGAACAATACCATTAAGCTTAGAAGGATCACCGGTATTCGACATTAGGCCATTGATATAAGTTGCGAATTCGTGAGGCTTAATAGGCTTGGAAAAAATTTTCGCAATATTTCTTTTGGCAAGCTCTAAAATATAGCGTTTGGATAACACGCCAGAAACGATAACGATGGGTATGCTATTATTACCCATGCCTTTACGGATATTATTGACAAGGGTAATGCCATCTGTGTAAGGCATTTGGATATCAGATACGATGAGGTCATAGTTTGTGCGATTAAGCTTGAAACCAGCTTCAGTTCCATTTGAAGCGGAATCAACTCTAAAGCCTTGAGATTCAAGAATTTTTTTATGAAAAGTTAAGGTCGAAGCATCATCTTCGACAAGTAAAATGAGCGGCTGTGGCATAAGGTTCTTCCTTAAAGAGACTTGCCCAGAGAGTCTATCGACACTATAGACGATAAGATTAGTCTATATTTGCAACACCCTGGATTAGTGTACAATAGAAGTATAAAAACCTAAGGGCAACGACTTGAATAACGTTTTAATTGTTGATGATGAAGCCGTTATTTTGAAGATCTTAGGCACTATTTTGAGAAAGATCGACAAGGTTGATATCACAGAGGCTCAAAATGGCCGCGAGGCACTTGAGAAGATAAATGATAAGCGGTTTTCGCTTATCATCACAGATCTTAATATGCCTGAGCTAGGAG
>CALBMD010000393.1 GCA_937896265.1 uncultured Pseudomonadota bacterium | reverse complement strand
CCCTTGTCGAAAAATTCCCACTCGCTAGCAGAACAGATTCGCATAAGAGATAGGTGACAAAGAGGCTCGCTACCTAAGTAGAAGTCAGGCATTGATGCTTTCTGAGCCGTGCCAAGAGCAAGTGCCACTGCTTTGCTTTTATAAGTATGAAGCAGAGCAAGATATCGATGTAGCTTATCTGGATTTTGATGAAAAAAGATAAATTTCTCATCCTGGGTAATAACGCTTTTGCAGGTCTCAATAGATTCAGGGTCTAAGTTGAGGTCGATAGCTATAGGTCTAGATAATAAATTGGGGGGAAAATTCTGTGGTTGATGGCAAAGAAGCTGATTTATATGGCTTAAGTGAGCTTCTCCTAGAAGCGTTTGGGCTTGTTCACGGACGCTGATTCTATGGATTTGAGCTGGTTTTGGTGTCTTTGTTTTTATAACCCTAGCTGCGATTAAGTGTAAAAATTGACTTAAGTCGATATCGTTGGCCCAAAGAGTAGCAATTTGTGTCTCAACAAGCTTCTCGCTAGTGTAGATACGGCTATTTGGCTCTGAATTGTCCGTGGTAAACAAAAATCCAGATGTTACCTCCTCGCCAAGTAGCACATAGTTATCACAGGCAAGAGCAAGTTCAAAGTAGCTACCGGTTGTTTTGCCTCTCGCCAAATAACAAATCGGAAAAGATAGGTTTGGTATTTTTTGTTGTAAAAGTTTTAGTGCATGGATCCTCTCAGAAAGTTCATCAACAAAAAGAGTAGATTGAAGTTCTTGAAGAAATTCTATGCTTTCATCTTGACAAGATGCTTCTTGTATTAAAATTAAAGGCGAGTTCTCGCCATTTTGGCTACGAGCATCGATATAGGCATCGAGCTCTTTGAGAAAAGCAAAGCCTTTGGTAGTCAAAAGACCATGACTTATCTTTAAGATAAAACAGTCTAAATGATTAGTTTTGAGTATCTGTTGATCAAACATCACAAGCTACCACTAACACTTTAGGAAAAGCTGATAAATCAAACAGTATGTCACCTGATTTAGCATGAGCTAAAAATTCTATCATTCCTAAATTAGGGCTATAACCAAAAATTAGATCGAGCGCTTTAATCTGCTTATTGGCCATCTCCTGTAAAAAAAGGCCAAAAAGGGCCAAATGAGGACAAATTAAATAAATCGATTGCCATTTTACTCTGCTTACAAGGGCCTCTTCGAGGCATTTGGCTAAGTTTGTGAACAAAGCTAAGCTGCCATAAAAGTGCTCTAGGGTGAGAAATAGAGAGCGAAATTTTCTTGTGTGCTCATCGTGCCAGAGGGTAGCTGCAACTCCCCATCCTAAAGTTGGAATTAGACGCTCTTTTTTTTGACTATTAAGAAGATAGGGGTTTGTCAAAAAGTCATGAGCAGCTAATTTTTTTAAGCCCATGGTATCGGCTGGATAAAAAAATGGCTTTGTTTTGTCATCTTTTTGCTTTTGTTTTTGTAACCATAGGAGAGCGTTTTTTGTAAATTGAAGATTTATATTTTCAAGAAAAAAATTAGTTTTATTTAAGTAAGTATTTTCTGGATGATCTGTCTCAATGGTATGCATTGCTATGAGGACATTTTCTTGCCAAGGTAGCTCATGGTCTATAAAGTGGCTGTTTGTGCCACTAAAAGAAGTGATGCGACAGTTAAGGCTTAAATGATCGATAGCAAGCGGTATAGCTGACCAATTAAAGATGGATTTGCATATCTGCTTAGTCTGGGCAAGATTCTGCCACAGAAGACTTCTGATAAATTGATCCCAGTTGATTACTTTGGGCTTTGTGTGGCGAAAGTTTCGATAGTACTGAAAGGCAAGCGGCTTAGGAAGGGTAAAAGACTTTACCTGACTAACCTGATTGATCAATTTATGGCACCTTTTGAAAAGATAGCGACTAAGTTTTGAACCTTATTTTTTGTCGCGTCATTTTCGCAGGACTTTGCAAATAATTGTAAAGCTTGCGTAACAGTTTCTTGTTGGTCCATTTCCACCCCAATTTGGATGATTTCTTCAAGTGGCTCAAAAAATTTTGGGAATTTTCTATGGCTTGTAAAGAAGTGCTCTAATGCCAAAGGATAGCTTTCTAAGCGGAGATATAACGCTGCTATTTTATAGTGAATAAAAGCAGCTCGATGCTCAGGCTGTGGCGCATCTAAAAAGCGTTTGAGTAAGTTTATTGTTGCTTCATAGTCCATTAATGCTTCATGGCACTGATATTCAAGTAAATCTCGCTTGTTTGATTTTTTGCAAAATTGATCTAACAAACCTAGGCACGATTTGGGGTCTCGTAAGTGGTGCAGAGCTGTCTCAGCTAAATCTAAGGCGTGAAGGCTTTTTTCATCTGTACTAAGCTCTAGGCTGAGCATCAGATGCAGACAATTAGCTACTTGCTCCCAATTTCTGTTGTACTGATAGAAAGTTTTGAAAAAGCAAAGAGCCTTATAGTTAAGTGGCTCAAGAAGAATGATTTTTTCATAAATTTGCTTGGTCTTTCGTTCGTCAAATAAACGAGTTTCGTTCAGTAAGGCGATATGGAGCAAACAAAGAATGCGCTCTTCAGTGTGGCGAAAGTGCGGTTCCAATTCTTCAAACAAACTAGCAAGAAAAGCATCAGAGGCATCGCCAAACATACTTGGCATGAGGCTCAAAAGTTTAGTAAACGACAGTTCAAAGCGGTTGACAAAATCAAAGAATAAATTCTTCCAAGGACTATTTGATGAGACTAAATAGTGTGTTCTAATAAGCAGGCAAAAATCGGCAATTTGCGCCCGTTCCTCTTTGATTCGTCTAAATAAAAGCTTAAGAACAGCGTCATGGCATTCAAAGTCACTGAGAGTGGCAATAAATAGCTCTTCGTCTTTTGGCAAAATGGGCGTGCCAGATGCGACCTTGGCACACATCTGGCGTAATTCTTCTGTGTTTTGAGCGTTAAGTTCAGACATCTGAGACTACCGACAGATTAGCAATAATAGTTTCTTCTAATATTTTTTTGATACTGACAAGTGGCATTGCCTTATTATCAACAAAATATTGAATGCTTAGGCCATCGAGAATTCCCCAAAAAAGTTGGCTAAACGACCAAGGTTCAACATTCTTGAAGAAGCCTTTCTCAAGACCTTGTTTTAAAACATCAGCACAAATGCCGCGAAAGAGTCGATAGTGTTTTGTCAGCACTTCACTAATTTGCATTTTCTCGTCTTTTTTCGCCAGTAAGTCGATTAAAATTTGAAATATTTCTTTATCTTTTAGCATGGCTTCAAAATAGAAAGTGCTAAAAACAGTTAGTTGCTCTTTGGGGTCTAAAGCTTTTTTTATCTGTAAAATAAGCTGTTCAGCAGTTGATTGACTCCATTCATTGAAAACATCAACCATTAAATCGTCTTTGTTGAGAAAGTAATAGTGAATAATGCCCTTACTGACGCCTGCTTCTTTTGCAACATCCTGCATAGAGAAGTTACTAAAACCACGGCGCTTTATTGAGCTAATAGTCGCTATAACAATAGCTTTCTTTTTATTGGACTCGTGTCCTTGTTCGTTCATCTAAACTCCATCCGTAGGCTTTCCTAAGCCCACGACGATAGAAAGTAACGCAAGACGCGTCTAGTCCATGCTGCATGCGAGTAATTTATAGCGCTTAACGGGAGTGTAAAGAAACCTTTTTACGTTGAACTTGTCATGGTACGATGATGTATCACCTACAAACATTTTAAAACAAGAGAATTAAGTTAGACAAGCTTTTTTGGGGAGGGCTTCAATTGGCAAAGAATCTGATTCTTTTGCTTAGCTTATTGATACCTGCTTTGGCTTTTGGCAATGACCATCGTTGGACTCACTTTGGGCCAAGACCTCTTGCTATGGGAAATGCGTTTATTGCTGTTGTCGATGATTACAACGCCTTATTTTATAATCCAGCCGGCCTAGCTCGCCTAAAGGATTGGGGGTTTGAGATTATAAACCCTGGTCTAGAAGTAGCTGCTGATACGATTAATGCCGTGTCTAAAATGCAAAAACTAGCGAATAACCCTGATGCCACTACGGATGATGTCTGGACTTCCCCAGAAAAGGTGGACAGTCAATGAGCGGCAATATAAAGTTTCTTAA
>CALBMD010000392.1 GCA_937896265.1 uncultured Pseudomonadota bacterium | reverse complement strand
AGCTGCACAGTTTTCTCCCAAACCCTCATCCTTGCTGTTGCTAGAATTTAGATGCTGTTTGTTAAACTGCAAAAAATTTCACTTCTCAGCTAGATTGGAGAGGGTTACACCTAACAAGCGAATTTTTCGTTTGCCAGCATCTGTTTCTCTTAGTAGATCTTCTACAACTTTTAGAATCAAGTGGCTATTAGCTGTTGGCTCTAGCAAGGAGTGGCTTCTTGTAATGCGAGAGAAGTCATCATAGCGAATTTTCAATGTAATAGTCTTGCCTTTGAGATTCTTGTTTTGTAGCCTAGTCGCTACACTATCAACAATAACTGCCAATTCGGCTTTTAGTTCCTCGATAGCAAGCAAATCTTTTGCAAAAGTTTCTTCACGCCCCAAAGACTTGCGCACCCAATTGACTTCTACCTCTCGCTCGTCAATACCACGAGCCCGGCTATATAACCATTCAGCCATTTTACCAATCTTTGCTTCAAGATCAGCTAATGAATAAGGATAGACGTCACGACAAGATTTGAGACCAGCATGGGCTAAGCGCTTTTCTGTAACTGGTCCAATGCCATGAATTTTACGCAGTGGCAGTTTTTCCATAAAATTCAAAGCGCCTTCAGGAAGCACCACAGTTATGCCGTTGGGCTTGCGCATATCAGAGGCTATTTTTGCCAAAAGCTTATTGGGCGCCACACCGGCAGAGCCTGTAAGTTTGAGTTTTTGAAAGATCTCTTCTTGGATGAGAAGAGCAATCTTAACAGCATAAAGATCAAGACTATTTTTTGTTACATCAAGGTATGCTTCATCAAGTGATAAAGGCTCAATTAATGGAGTGTACTTGCGGAAAATTTCTTGAATTTGTTGCGACACCGCGTAGTATTTAGCAAAATTTGGCATAATAAAAATTGCTTGCGGGCAAAGCCTCACTGCCTTGGCGCAGGGCATCGCGGAATGCACCCCATATCTTCTAGCTGCGTAGCTTGCTGTACAAACAACAGCACGAGAATTTGGTGGGCCACCAATGATAACAGGCTTACCTTGTAGGGTCGGGTCATCTCGCATCTAAATAGAGGC
>CALBMD010000391.1 GCA_937896265.1 uncultured Pseudomonadota bacterium | reverse complement strand
AAAGATTAGCATGATTTAAATAGCCACGGACAGCTTCTTGATAAGCAGTATTATTTGATGCAGCAGCCAATTGAGTATCATTAGGGGTTGTCAGATTCAAAAGAGCTGCCGCTCGCTTAAGAGCCCGAGGATAGTTAGGATCTGCCCAAAGAAACTTATGAGCGAAGATGAAAATAAAAAAAACAATATAACGCAGCATCAAAGCCATACCCACTCCGGATCAACGTTAAGACCCATACAGACCGGGATATAGGATTCCCAGGTATAATCACCATCAGGTGTGTAAGCATCAAGAATAGCTTTAAGAGCCGCTATTTTCTCATCGGAGATACTGCTAGTCGGTACACCTGAAAAACGCTGAGCTAAAAAAATCAAATTGTTAGCGTAATCTCTAGGTGATGCTGGCAAGATGCTATACCAAATACCATCACTAGGAGCTACTAATGCTTCACATATTGTTTTACCAACCTGCATAGCAGCTAAAAAGGCTGTGGCATCGACGTCACTTTTCACTGATGTCAAAAAATCTTCAGGTGCACCACCTAAAAGCAAACGATAGCCCTGAATTTCTCCAATTTTTCTGGCAATAGTTGTTCCCTCTTCACGGTATTGCCGCAAAAGCATCCGAGGGTAAAGATCTGGATCTAGACGAATAGAAGCTGGAGGAATAGATGAAGTGATATCATGAATTGCAGCAAGAGAAGATTCATCAATATCCCCAGCTTTAACTCCTAGAAATTCACCAAGGACCTCAACATCAAGTTCACTCGCGACTGCTTTTGCTTCAGGCTTCTCTTCGAAATAATCTGCGAAATAGCAGGATGGAAAAAATAGCATGCTGCCAATTGCCAAGATGAAATAGCTTTTTAACATCTACATCTCCGATGCTAAACCGAGCACAAACCCCACACCAACAAACTGATATTTACTGTTAAATTCAGTGATACTAGCGCGATCTTGACCGCGACGCATTAAGACCCCTATACGCCAATAATCGACGTTTGAACCAAAATCGAGGTACAAGTCAATACCACCTAGCGGCATCGTATCAAGATTAGTAAAAGCAGAGCTTGAATAAGAAGCTGTACGGTAGGAAAAATCAGCTCCCAATAGCATACTTCTCCCAAGCGGTGTACGAGTAACTGCCAAGAAATCAAGATAATCATCCAATACAGAGACGCCTGCCTGAGTCGCAGGCGATCCTTCACTGGCCCTCACAGCCGACAAATCGAGCGCAACACTTGAAACACTCAACGGGAAAGCAGCTACTAGTCCGTATTGGGTGGGGATGGCAATATTCTTATCGCTAGTTATTGTTTGCTGCATTTCTACGGAGCGGAAACTCTGGGTTTTATGAGTACCACGCACATAGTAGAAACCGCCATTGTAGTTGCCTGTATGTTTTATCGCAGAAAGTCGAGGCGCCAAAATATCTGCACGGTCAGCTTCTAAGCTAGAACTCAGCTCTCTTGCATAACTTCTTTTCTTATCAAGAAGGAGAAACCTATTGAAAAAACCAAGAGTTATCTCGACATCTTGCTGCAAAGGAAAAGCGATATCAAAACCGCAACCAATCTCGCTTGCTCTTCGGATAATAGGATTAACAGGTGCTGTCTTTTCCTGAATACGTTGATAAAGATAAGATGCTGCAATATTAGTGCGCACAGCATAATCGCCTACAGGGAGATTAAAGCCTGTTTCTGTCTCGCCTATGATGCGGCGATCGATGAAGACCATCCCTGGTGGCGAGATCTGGAATTTAGAATCAACCCCAAGAGCATAGAAACTTGTCCAATAAGACATGTTTCTCGATGCTGATAACTGAATGAGTCCGAAGGTTTTATGCCCAAGGGGAAGTAGAGCAAAAACTACAGTCGGCGAAAGACAGGCAACC
>CALBMD010000390.1 GCA_937896265.1 uncultured Pseudomonadota bacterium | reverse complement strand
ATTTTGCGAAATCGGCTTGAAGAAACACCAGAATATCTTGCCTACTTGAAAAAAAGAGAATCCCGCCAGGAAACTACTGATGAAGCTGGGTTTGTGGCTCTTTTTCGTAACTCTTGGAAAAAAATTCTTTTTGCTGTCATCTTATTTGGTAGCTTCTCTGCCTGCATGCAATTTAGCCTTGTTTTTATGAAAACCTACATGGAGTTTTTAGCTCTTTATTCAAAGCATCACATTCATATTCTGCATATAGCTGTCTTAGCACTAACCACTGTTTCAATGATTTTAACATCCATCTATGTAGAGCGCATTGGTGCAAGACGGCTCATTAGCAGCTGTTTTGCGACAGCCGTAGCTATCATAGCAGGTTTAGTAGCAGCAATTTATTTTGAGGTAAACTCCCTGATAGCTGTCTTTCATCTTGCATTTGCCTTTGTTGTTGCTCCGACAAATGCTTTGATGCACGGCTATATCTATGAGATCTTTGCCGTTCACGAACGCTATAAAGGCATGTCTCTTAGCCATACTTTTGGATCAATGCTGCTCTCAGGCACAAGCCCCGTGATTGCCTTTTCACTCTACCGCATAACCAAGATTAATGTCATTCCCTTCATCTATCCCTTTTTGATGGTAGTCTTAGCCTGGGGTGTTAGCTTACGGCTCAACAAGATCATGGCAAGATAGGCAAGTGTAAAGCCGACTATACCCAAAACAAGCATAATCATCTTAGCTTTAAGGGCTGTTATCAAAGCTTCTGGACTATGCAAGAGATCAGGGTGATCTCCCAAGACTTCTTGTCCAAACCAAGACAAAATAGCACACCAAAGACCTGCACCAACTAATGTTGCTATGCTGAAAGGCCATAACCGCATCTTAAGCAACCCAGCGGGCATCGAAATTAAATGACGTACAACAGGTAAAAGGCGCGCTAAAAAGATACCAAAAAAGCCAAAGCGATTAACCCAAGCCTCTGCCATTGCTAGTTTTTCAGGAGAGATAAGAACGTATTTACCATAGCGCATCAATAAAGGACGTCCAACAACTGCGCAAGCAAGATAGCTAAGAATAGAGCCGAGGTAGCTTCCCAAGGTTCCAGCTATGATAACACCGGCAAGACTCATCTTGCCTTGGGCTGCCCAAAAGGCAGCTGGGGGCAAAACAATCTCTGAGGGGACAGGAATGATAGAACTTTCCATGGCCATAAGAACAAAGACACCCCAATAGCCCCACTGTTCTACCCACAAAAACCAAACTTTAATCAAATCATGTAGCATCAAACCCCCTCTCTTTGGAAAACTCAGATATGATGTATAATAAAAATAGGCGACTAAGAGCGATTTTTGCTGCTAGCAACGCCATTTTAGAATTTCGCACCGGCCATAAAATAGCAGATTATTCGGCTGCAGTATAGGCAGTCCCTTCAAGAGCTGTAAAAGATGAACCGTCTTGTGCCTTAAACTTCACTGGTACTGATTGTATCTTTGCTAGATCTTTGACGTAGTAGACTTCAAAATGCAAATGAGGCCCCGTAGTGTAGCCGGTATTCCCTGAACGGCCTATAACATCGCCTTTGGATAGGACATCTCCTTCACTGACATAAAGCCCTCCATTTTGCAAATGGGCGTAGAGGGCCAAAGTACCATCTGAATGCAGGATAGTAATGGAATTTGCTTTGCTCTTCAAACTGGGGTCAGAACCCCCTTCAGTAAATCCATCTTGAGTGTTGGCCACAATACCATCACGAGCTGCATAGATCTCTGTACCAATCTCCATGCCAAAGTCTGTAGAATTAGCATCTGAATCAAAATGTGAGAAACTACCATCATAGCCTTGTGTAACACTATGAGACTCGCCTGTTAAATAAGGAAGGCGATAGCTGTAACTGTCATCATGCTTAGCATTTTGATAGCCCCATACCCAAGAATAGCTCACAGAATATTTATAACCTTGTAGAGGATCAATAACAGTAAGCGCTACAATTTTTTTATTTACCCCAGCTCCAAAGGTTGCAGAGATAGGTAGTGTGGTTGAAGCTTGTAAATTTTCTAAGGTAAAGTTGATTTGAATAGTGATTTGAGACTTAGCAAAAGTTTGCAAATTAAAATCGATGCCACTGGTTGTTTTCGTAGGGTTAAGGCAAAAGATCTCTGACTCGCAAGGATTAGCGTTGTGATCAATGCCGTCATTTTTGCCACGGGGTGTAATATCATTTGGAGCCCGATCTGCTACTCTTCGATCGTTACCACAGCTAGAGATGCTCCAGGATAATGCAACTAACAACCAAATATGCAACGCGCTAATATCCACCTCGACAAAAAGAATTAACTTCTATCAAGTTTATCAAACCTTAAGCTAAAGCCCAATGCGATTGTTTGCTGAATAAAACTACTAAATCAAAATTTATTAAATTTTTTTCTTGTGCAGAAAATTCTTCGGCGTTATAAGGGCCCAAGATTGACAAACGAAATATTTTAATTGAGGGGGATTTATGCGTCTAAAATTAGCGTTTGCTGTGTTTATTCAAGCATTGCCTATCTTTGCCAGCGAACATGAAATCAAAAGATTACCTGAATTAAAAAGCTCGTTTAGTCCACAAGAAAATAAACATATGGCAATACCATCCAGTCAGACACCTACCCCAGATGAACTAAAAAATTACAGCCCCACAGCTCGCTTTAAACGCAAGGCTGAGTATGCCGCAAGCAAATCAGAACAAGCAATTCAAGACTTACGAATGAAAAATATAGAAAGAGCTCAAAGAACGTTGGACGAGTCGGATCTTGTTGAAAATAAAAAAGATATAAGCAAGGCTCTCCTTCATGCTATTGCCAAATACCCATCTCATGCTAAAGATAGCCAATTCAGTCTATTGATAGTGCAAAGACCCGATCATTTGGGCTGGCCCAATCATTTGAGCTGGAAAGAAGAAACAAAAAGATATGAAAACACCTCTTCTCATATCTTTTATATTCCTGAGAATGACTTCTATATCATCGAAAATCTGCTGATAATATGCGGTATACACCTCATAGAGCAAGAGTCTAATTATTACGATGACATCCCATACCATTCAACCTTTCTACCATCAGCTGGGTATAGGGTCTTTGTACCAAGTATAAGCCGAGAAGCAAAATTTTATAATTGAGGGAGATCCTTCGCCTTCGGACACGTCTTTGGCGCTTTCGCGCCAAAGACTAACTAACATGAGCGCCACCATCTTAGTCAGGATGCGTTAACTTGATAGCTAAGATGATCGCGACAAAGCACAGCGTTATGGTATTGGCTCCAATCATAGACGGGGATTGCTTCATAACACCATAGGTGATCCAAAGCGCTAAACCAAAAGTATTCACTATATAGGTAATAAGCGACAAGTCTTTAATTGATTTGGTGCGAACAGCCTTAATAAGCTGTGGCAGGTTTGAAAACGTTGTGAAGGCGCCTGCGCACAGGCCAATCGCCTCAGCGTAGTCTTGCATGTTGACCTCCTTAATGTCGTTAAAACCCAGTCAAACAGAAGGGTTAGTGGAAAACTTGATACTCACCGTACGAAAGTTTTCTAGATGCCGGCTTTAACTTATCGTGAGACAACTTGCCAGCTTGCTCAACATCGTTTTTTCTAAGTGGTTCTTTGAATTTTTATTGCTAAAGAACTAGCTGAAGGAAAAAATAGACTAAAAGTCCAATCATAATATTGCCAAGCCAGCGAATCACATATACCTCAATACTTACTCTTACCTATAAAACAGTCGGAAAAAATAGAGTTTCCTTAAAATTTTCTTCTAAAGTTTTTCTTTTTCAATACGATAAAGGAGCGGAGGGAGATTCTAATGAGTCCAGTAGTAGCTGAAAAACCTTCGTCTTTACTATGGCTTATCCCAGAAGGGGAAGAGTTTTTTCGCCTTTATATTGAAAAGCTTATCGCTGATGGATTTAAGGTAACTATTTGCCACAGTTTAGCTGAATTAACAGACTATGCGGCAAACTATCCTGTGGAAAAGTTCCTCCTAAGCGATCTTGAAGATGCCAATGAAACTTTTCATATCTTTGCTGAAGTGATGACAGCACCAAGCATTACCCCTGCTCGCAAACTATTTGTAAGTCGCTACTTAAAGCCCAAAGTTTGCGAACTCGTAGCAGGCTTTGGCTATCGTGATATTGTGCCGACAGGGCTTAACCTAAGTGAATGGTCTTTGCGCGTAAAATTATCCCTGCTATCTCATGCTGCCACACACCCAGAGGTTTTAGGTGGTTTAGTTCAGAACCTACTTCTTGATGTTGTTATTCCCTTTCGTTTGATCTGGGCTAGTCCTCAACATATGCGTCTTGAATGCACACTGAAGGCGCCCGTGGGTGCTAAGTTAGTTATTTATGGCCGTCTTGTCGAAAAACTAGGCTTTGACTCCCTTCAAGTGCAGGTGAATGATCGTTTTGCTAAAGAGATGCATTACCGCTTCTCCAATGCCTTACTTTGCTCCTGGGCAGAAAGCAGCGACACACTTAAAAAAATTGCCGCTGCCTGGAAAGACCTTGAAATATCAAATTCTGGACACCAATACCGCGTCTTTGTCGCAACAACAGATATACGCTTGCGCCAAGAGCTTTATGCAGCCTTACGTCACGAACAACTTCATCTCTATTCAACAACAAACACAAGCAAAATTGCTGCTGAACCCAGCTACATAACACCAGACGTTGTTTTTATCCAAAAAGAGCTCACGCAAGGGAAATATGAAGAAGTTTTTATAGACATGCTTGAGCATTTAGCAAAATACACACCTGTCATTGTAGTAGGTGAAGTGTCAACATCTGAAATAAATGATCTTAACTCTCTTGTTAGTAAACATACTTTGATATTTGTTGAAAAAATAGAAGAGAAAATTAAAGCAAGAATTTTTGACGAGCTGTTAGTTGTTTCTGCTAAAAAGGAAAAGCACGTTATCCATTTTTCACCCAAGGAACAACTATCCTTTGGCAGCATAAGGATGAAAGGCTATATGAAGACCTTTCATCCTCATATGACCACAGTCAGCATTCCTTTTCCTTTGATGGATTATGCCTTAATTTGCCTACGTGTAGATGCCTTAAAGGATTGGCTAGGGCAATATCTCTGGGCAAAAGTACTCAAACTCCACCCTTCTGTCAGCTTACACGGCGACTCTGCCCACTATCAAATTGATTGCCTATTGATTGATCGCACAGGTGAACAGAAATTGCAGATGTTTCGTGATCTTGCACAGCAAAGTTACACTTTATTTTTTGCCAGAAGCGAAGGTAAGACAGTCTCCGAAACAGCTTTAGCAAACTTAAATTTCCGTTTCTTAGATCTTGAAATTCTTCCTCCTGAGTCCGGTCTGACTAGACAGCATCTAAAAGATATTTTAGAACTAGCTCCTATGAGTGAATCTGAAACCAGCGAAGCTCTAAATGAAGGTGCTGATGAAGAGGGTATACGCCCTCAAGGCCTTGAAATGATGCTATTTGCTGCTAGTTTTGGAGCTTTGTTCTTACTGACAGCAATCTTATTAGCTATATTTTGGGTTTCGACCTAGAAGGGACTATTATGAAGTACTGGATGCAATTTTTGTTCGCTTTAGTCGTTTGTCTTTTGACCAACCAAACAAGCATAGGCGCAGACACCATTGAGCAGGCAAAAGAAAAGCTCAAAAATCCCAATTCTGTCAATGCCCTCTACTACACAACAGTAGACCCAACCATCTATAACCTAGAGTCTGTTCTCAGTGAACCAGCTTTCAAGAAACTAACAACAGATGCTGCTAGAAGCGACTATGTTGAAAAAGCTTTTTTAGCCAAAAAAGCTTGGACTGCAAAGAAAGCAGCAGTTGGCAAATTAACCTGGCGGCTACCAGCCATGGCTCTTGTCGGTGCTTGGGTTTTCTCCGGCATGACAGCTTTTTCAACTATCACCCCTGAGAGAGAAACAAAAGATATTGTCAAAATAGCCGGCATTGCCATGCTAGGTATTGCTGTCTATTTGGGTGTCTATCGAGTCACAGGCTATGATCTTTTCTCAGAAACCAAAACTGGCATTGAATCTGTTGCTGTTATCATGCAGCTAAAGCAGCTTACTGACGTCTATGATGATTTAGAAAGAACCTACGCAAGAAAGTTTCATCTTCTTCATGAAAAAAACCCTACTCTGCTAGCTTCTGCCAAGTCTAAGCTGACAGAAATGCGCAAAGATTCTCTTGAATCTTTTTTACATTATCACGGCTATGTTAACCTGGTTGCAAAGGTGCCTTTAGCCCGTATCAAATACACACTCAACCAAGAAGTATTTAATGAATTATTCCAGTACTCCCCACCAAAAATTAGTGAAGAAGTCCTACATCTAGCCAATCGGATGGTACTACAAAGCCACCAAGCACAAGATCCAAGAACAAATTTTCCAGTTCTTCTTCTTGGTCCTCCTGGTACTGGTAAAACCTTTACAGCTATCTCACTTGCTAGATCTGTTGAGGCACCTATTGCTAAAATTTCTCTTGATGGTGCCACACTAGCGCAACTTGAAGGCACCCCTCATGCTAAAGATAACCCAGGCGATCCTGGTCTTTTACTCACAGCGCTACTTAATATGTCCAGCGATCCCTTAGAGAAAAACTTTCAAAATGGGATTCTTTTCATCGATGAGTTTGATCGCCTTTTTACTGCTGAAGATCAAACAAGCAAAGCTGTGCTTGGCTTCATGCTCAAACTTCTTGACCCTACTAATCGCAAGTTTTTTAGCCGTTATTTAAATACTTGGATTCAGCTACCAAGCTTAATTCTGCTAGCAGGTAATCATAAAATTAACGACCCTGCCCTTCGTGATCGACTACATGTCATTGAATACGGTCCCTATGATCTAAAAACAGCGCTAAGCATTGTTAAAGAGAAAATGATTCCTGAAATTTGCGTAGACTACGGCTATGATCTAAAAAAGCTAACACCGCAAGATTGGAAAGATATTGAAGATATTGTTCGCGTTGATCTCGAAAAGGGTTTAAGGACTATCCAATTAGCTCAGATCATCCGTATTGAAAAAATTATGACTAAAAATCTACTGAGTGAGCTTAAATAAACTCCAGTGCCATTATTTCAACCTCAAGCTCGCCTTTAGGTCTTTTAACGGTGACAACGTCACCAATTCTTTTGCCAAATAAGGCCTTTGCCATCGGCGCCTTCCACGATATTTGCTCCCCCCCAAAGTCGCTCTCTCCTTCTCCGACAATTTTTAGACGCCGCTCGTTGCCATCTTCATCAAGAATTGTAACTGTTGAACCAAACGCTACTCTGTCACCAGACAACCTCTTTGGATCAATAATTTGGGCCCCATCAAGGAGTTTATGCAAATACCTCAGTCTCTTATCTACTTCTCGAAGAAGTTTTTTACCATAGATATACTCTGCGTTTTCTGAACGATCGCCCTCAGCAGCAGCTCGCGCAATCCCCTCAACAATTTGAGGTCGCCTAACAAAAGCTAAATCATGATGTTCACTAGCTAGACGAGCTTGCCCGTCTTTAGTTAAAGGTTTTTTGAGATCAAGTGACATTTATTTATTTCCAATAAAAAAGGTTTAAACTCTGATTTCTACTTACCGATACTACATAAGTAGAGGTGGTGTATGAAAAAAATTCTCGTTGTTGACGATGATTCGATGACTCGAGCTATTGTCCGAGAGATCACCAAAAAACGAGATCTTATTACCCTAGGCGCTACTAACGGCATCGAGTGCCTCTCTGCCATTGAACAACACAAAGATATCGTCTTAATTCTTCTTGATGTCAATATGCCAGTTTTAGATGGCCTCGAAACAATTAAGCATATTAAAAAATCAAGCAAAAACACTCTACCTATAGTTATTATGTCCGTGGATTCTAGTGAAAAGCTCATAAAAAAAGCTAAAAAACTCAAGGCAGAAGGCTGGTTGTGTAAGCCAATTAGAGAAAGTGAATTGTTACAATTTATCGATGCGATCGTCTTCAACAGAACCTAGTTAGTCTTTGTCGCGAAAGCGCCAAAGACTAAAAAGAGATTTATTACCAATCTAAAATTCAGCTTGCTCTTCGCAGAACATTTTCTTAAGATCCAAAAAAGATAAATAAAAAGTAATAATATAGGAGGCCTTCATGAAAATATTCCTTGCTGTCTCATTTTTGTCTTTTTTCTTACCTTACTATCACACACAAGCTGCGTTGCCTAAACTTGATAACATCCAAGCCTCAAGCGAAATCGTGATTTTAAAAGGATTTCTGCGTATTGATCATGAATCAGACACGCCTTTTATCTTAGAAAACGCCTCAGGTGGTATCATCTTAGACATTCCAGAGCATATTAAGAACATAGCTTTTTTGACTGCAGGCAAAGAAGTTGAAGTCCGTGGTGTTTGGGTAGGAGATCGTCTTAAAGTGAAGAATCTGGTGGAAGCATAATACCTTCAACCTCGTCTCGCGAGATAATATACCAACC
>CALBMD010000389.1 GCA_937896265.1 uncultured Pseudomonadota bacterium | reverse complement strand
GAAGAGTCGTTGGCTGAAGAGTCGTTGGCTGAAGAGTCGTTGGCTGAAGAGTCGTTGGCTGAAGAGTCGCTAGAAGTTGCTGATGAGGGCTTTGACAGTGATGATGAGGTTCTCTTGGCCGATGATGAAGAGATGGATCAGCAGGCAATTCGGGTTGTACATGATCTTGATAGTTTAGATGAAAGTACTACAGAGGATTTAGATCAAGAGGTTGCAGGTGATCTTGAAGATGTTGATCTTGCCGAAATAGAAGCTGATCAATATAGCGATTTTGATGATGATGACGCTATGGTTGAAATGGAGCCAGAAGTGATGCAAGACCCTGAGTTGAATGAAGTTTTATCTAATGAAGCTTCTGAACTTGAGCAGTCAGAAAATTTAAGGGGCGGTGATCCACATTCTTTAAATTTAGACGGTCAAAATGATGAAGAGTTTGCAGATGCCTCAGGTATTAAAGCATCATGGGAGCTTAGCTCTTTTAACCTATCAAAAAGCGGAGCATTGATTCTGTCTTTTGATACTGGCGCCAGCGTGGAGCTTTCTACACATCAACTAGTGCAAAAGGAGCGCAATATTAAGGTTGGCAGCGCTAGATTGAAGATATATAAAAGAGACAATCGTGTCTTTGTAGAAATGTCAGATGGGATCAAAATCGGCATTCCTATGGACAAAGCAGCCTAAACCGCAAGCAGCTTCTTCTGTTGTTAGCTCATTTACGTAAGAAATTCAATGACCGTTCTTTCAAAGGCTCAAAGCTTCCAAGATATACCTCTCAAAGATTGCCGTTTTATTGTTTTTGATATTGAAACAACTGGCGGCAATCCTGAAAATAATGGATTAACTGAGATATTTGCCTTGCGTTATGTTGGTGGGGTTGTTGAGGAAACCTTTTACACGATGGTTAATCCAAAGCGCTCAATTCCACCTATTGTGCGCAAAATAACTGGCATTACTAACCAGATGGTTAGGCAGGCGCCAGCCGCATCAGAAGTTGTGCCAGAGTTTTTAAAATTCATTGGATCAGACGTGCTAGTAAGCCATAATACGATCGGCGATCTGAAATTTATTAGATATTTTGCTCAGAAGTATTGCGGTGTTGAGGTTGAAAACCTTTTTCTTTGCACGCATCTGCTTAGTGAAAAACTTCTCCCTGAGGCTGGTGACAAGTCTTTAACAGGTCTTGGGAAATTTCTTAAACTCAAAACAGATGGCAATGCTCATCGAGCTGATAGTGATGGCTACCTCACACTTGAGTTGTTTCTGCACCTTTGGGGACTGCTAGACAAGGCTAAAGTAAATACCCTCCATGAGGCTATTCGCCTGCAAGGTGATATGTTTTCTGGCCTTAAGGTTGGTTGGGCAATTAGCCCTAAAGAGCTGCAAAAAGTTGCTGCTAAGCCTGGAGTAATCCGCTTTCAAGACAGACAAGGCAAGGATGTTTTTGTTACAGCTTGTGTAGATATGAATAAAAGTCTGCGTAAGTTGATGCATTTTGAAAAATTACCTAAAAGATTAACTAAAATCCTTTTAGCAAGCTATAGCATCAAATCAGAGGTCTGTGATTATTTTATCCAGGCTGCTTTGAAAGAGAGTGAGTATTTTGCCAGAGGAAATTTCAGCTTTGATCCTACTCTTTGGCATAACCGACAAATTCAAGGCTATTATATTCAGGCTTTACCACAAGGGCAGTTTGCCTTAAACATTGGCAAATTACCTGCGCAGGGCTTGGATTTCTTTGGGCCTGTACATGATTGTAAAGACGGATTAACGCTGGTTGATGAAATTGGCAAGGCTTTTGATCTTAA
>CALBMD010000388.1 GCA_937896265.1 uncultured Pseudomonadota bacterium | reverse complement strand
TCAGACGTGTGCTCTTCCGATCTAAACTTGCATGAGGCCAGCAACTAAAGTGGCATGGGCTGTTCCAGAGAAGGTGTTTGCTCCAGCTACTTGGATCACTGCTGGATTATCTGGGTTGATGATCATCGCAAAACCAACACCAGCTAAACTACCCGTTGCTGGCATAGCTGCAATAACAGCGTAAGGCGCGATTGTTCCCATTTGAAAGGCCGGCACGCTTGACAAGCCAGAGGCATCTGTTGGCACACTAACGGGACTTGTTTTTAATGACCCAGCTGAGGCTGTCCAGGTAATAGGAAAATTAGCTACTGGGTTGGCATAGGCATCAGTAGCAAAAACTTGCAGTAGCGGGCTAACAGTTGTGCCTGCCACCGCTATAACCCCATCCTCACTCGCAGGCGACTGGACTAGCGAAGTAGCGATACCAGCTACAGCTGTTACTGAAAAGACAGCAGGATGAGAGGGGGCAGCCGGTAAGACACCCTGTATAGTTACATCGCCAGCGGCAGTCGGCAAAACAACATTTGTTGCTGAAGTGATACCGTCGGAGTTAGATGAGGTAGTTGCTGCCAAAGTACCTCTTGAAATACTCCAGTTGACTTGAGCATTTGGTACTATGTTAGAGAAGCGGTCTGTTACCAAAATACTGAGAGTGCTTGTTAATGTCGAGTTGACAGTACCTGTTGCTGTTGATTGACCAATGATTGTTAAACTCGCCGCTACATCTGGATTAATAATGACAGGAAAGTCAACATGGCCAGCAGCAGAATTTGCTTGAATAGTGAAGTTGCCAGCGGTGGTGCCTAAGATATAGCTAGGAGCAGAAGCGATGCCATCTGCATCAGTGGTTACAGTTATCGGGGTTACCAGTGACCCAGCATTGGAACTCCAAGTAATGGGTATGTTTGGTATTGGATTTGCATAGGCATCTTGCACAATGACTTGTAAAAGTTCTGTGTTAGAGCTTGCAGCAATGCCGTTAATGCTAACTGCACTTGCAGCTGAAGGTTTGATAGAAGCTGCAGCACCAGCTGCAACAACAACAAGAAAAGTGATTTTTGATGATGGATTTGAATGAAGAGTTGCCTCAACCATACCATGGCCTGCTTTCGTACCGATCTTGAGGCTAGGACTAGAAGTAGCTCCTGCGGAGTCTGTTATACTGCTGGGGGCGGTGAGGGTTCCAGTTGCTGTAACCCAATCGATGCTAGCATTAACAACTGGGTTGCCAAAATTATCGCTAGCTTTGACGCTAAAGACGTTGCCTAAGGTTGAATCTACAGCGCTGTTTTGAGTTAAAGAGCTAGTTGCAATAAGTGTTGTGGCAAAAGCTGCAACACCAATGATTGAAAACTCTACTTTCTGTGTGGGGGCATGGTGCAGAGCAGCTACTAAAGAAGTAGTGCCCATTGCTGTGGGCACTTGCATCATAGGAGATGAAGCTAGACCGCTATTATCGGAATCAGAGCTGCCTATTTTGGTTGCGCCTATTAGCCAATCGATTGTTGCCTGCGGTACAGGATTAGCGTATTGATCCTTAACAATGACAGTAAAGGGTATAGAAAGGTTTGAACCTACTGTTGCTGTTTGATCACCGATGCCATAGATAGCAATTTGAGAACCTATATCAGAGGTTGCGTTAACAGTGAAATTTTGCACCACGTCACCCGCTTTGGCGAGCATAGAGTAGGAGCCGGTTAAGGTTGGAAGAGTCCAATCGGGTGCTACTGCTTTGCCAAGATCGTCTGTGGTTGTTTGCATGGCGGCTAAAGAACCGGAAGCTGCTTCCCATTGAATAGCTGCATTGCGAATGGGGTTGCCGTAGCTATCTGCTAAAAGCACGCTAAATAGCTGAGGCTGAATTGTACCAACTACAGCTGTTTTTAACGATTGACCAAGAACACTGATTGCTGCAGCAGCGCCGGGTAAGGCTAAAATTTCATAAGATACTGTCTTTGTTGGATCAGCAGCTAAGATAGCTAATACAGCAATCGTGCCTGATGTTGTCGGCAATGAAATATCTGGACTGGTAGCAACGCCTCTGGCATCGGATGTGCTGCTGCCAAAATCGATCATGGCACCACCTAAGCTGTACTGCCAGTTAATTACCTGTGCAGGCATAGGAGTATCAGTGCCTTGGTTGGTGATGATTGCAGAAAAGGTGCTTGTTAAAACGAAGCCGACAGTGCTTGTTTGTGCTGTTGAGCCAAGAGCTGCAAGGCTAGCAACGGAGTTTATTTCTCCCGTGCTTGGAGGCGAAGTACTGCCGCCTCCTGATTGTTCAGATTTAAGAGGTGTTGGAGTTGGTTTGGTTGTGGCAGCTTCAACTAGGACCATTGTCCAAGTATTGCCATCTTCTCCCTCAATATCAGCTTTGATTCGCTGAGCGCCTGGAGTGTTTAAGGTGACGTCGAAGCTGTCATAACTTGTACTTCGACCATAGTTAGAAACTGTATCAGCTAAACCAAAACCAAAGGCATCAGAGGCTTTTTTGACCTTGCCTTCTTTATCAGACACGAAAAGACGAGCTTTGGGCAACTCTTTAGCGTCTATGCTCTCGGTTCTGACTTTAACTCGGAATTTTTCGCCAGCTTTGACGCGTGTTGGTGCCTCAATATTAAGACGAAAGCTGCCCAGCAGTTTTGACTCTATTTTAGATAGATCAACAGATTGCTTGAGAGCAGAAAAGCTGCCTTTTTGACCCCCGCAGGCTGCTAAAAATGCGAGCAGAATAGCTATTTTAAGAGAGTAGAACATTGATGTCCTAAGTAAGGTCATTACATAGTACTATGTCGGCTAGGTGGGTTATTAAATTTAGGAAAATCGAAAAAACAGCAATTAATCTAGGAAAAACAAAGAATTATCAGTCTTGAGGTTGAGTCATTTATATTGCTTAAAGACCTGGCGCAACTATCTAGATTTCTCATCCTCTCGTATAATTATAACAACATTAATTGTAGCGAGGAATCAAATGGCAAACCTTAGAAGAGTACTCTTTTCAACGATGGTTTTGGTAGCTTCAGCAAACGCTTGGGCTGCTAGATATGGCATGGCAGGGTGTGGTATAGGTTCTTTAATTTTTAAAGACGAGCCTGGTAAAATTCAAATTTTAGCTGGAACAACAAATGGTATCGCTGGGCATCAGACATCGGCTATTTCTTCTGGTACATCTAATTGTAAAGATTCTCCTAATGAAGTGGCACAGGTCTTTATTGAAGAAAATAAGATGGAGCTTCTTACAGATATGTCTCGTGGTCAAGGAGAGACGTTATCAAGTTTAGCTAAGATCCTTTCTTGCGGGGATGTTACTTTATTAGGTAAAGCGTTACAGACAAACTTCGATGCTATCTATCCAAATAAAGAAGTTTCTGGTGAGAAAGTTCAGCAAGGAATCTTTCAAGTTATTGCAAAAGACTCTGCTCTG
>CALBMD010000387.1 GCA_937896265.1 uncultured Pseudomonadota bacterium | reverse complement strand
CTCTTTCCCTACACGACGCTCTTCCGATCTCAGAGGATATGCAAGACAAAGTTAAAGCTATTGCTGAAGGTGTTGGTGGTGAATTAAATCTAAGTGCTAAAACCTATTAATGACTTTCCAAAACCAGGTGAAGCATACAATATTGATATGATGCGTGAAAAATATAATAAGAATACTAAATATGGCAATATTAAAGCTATTAAACGCCTCCCCATTGATGGTCATAAAAATGGGTATGAAAGACTGCTTATAGAGACGAAAGCTCCAGGTGTACGGAAAACTGCGTGGTAAACCTGTTGACATAATTTTCCGTCGTTAGTGTAATCTTTTCAACCCCATAGCAAAGTTAATTTATACCCTTCTATTCTCCACAGAGCTGCCATTTTTTTTAATGAGAAATATACAGATTTTTTATAATAAAAACAGGTTATTAAAATAATAAATAAATACTTATCATAAAAATTCAGATAAGGAGTACGTTACCGAGGGGGGTTTATGTGTAAATCAAAAAAATGGGTGGTATGTAGCACTTACTTTTTTGTGATATTTTTGCAATTAGTGCTAGTTGGCTGCAGTGACAATAGCAAATCGCTTTCTACTTCTAATGCAACAAACTCTGATAGTTTAGATTCTAATATTGAGAATTTGCAAGTAGTTGGTGTCACTTTTAAAAGTGATCAAACTCAGTTTGAAGTAGGTAATACTCTTTCGGCAAGTATAACTTTATCATCACAAATTTCTTCAAATTCAATAAAATCTCAAACTTCCGACAATGCTTCACTGTTAGAAGATACAACCAGTAGTTCAGAAAATAGTTCTATCCATCTTAACTTTTTAATGGGTAGCGAAGAAAAAATTATGAATTGTCAGCTCGAAGCTTCACCTTCTAATATAATTAATTGTAGCTATAAAATTCAAGTTGGCGATAAATCAGGTGCTCTTTCATTTGTTTCTCTGGATTTGCAATTGGTAGATGAAAGCACTGTTTTATTCGTAATACCAAAAGACGACACAAAAGCACCAATAGATCTTAAGATAATTAAAACTGTTCGTATAAGCGATATCACTTTAACAAACGCAAAAGATAGCTATATAACTGGAGATAAATTAACTCTAAAAATTACGTTTTCAGACTCTATAGCTTTAAGTGGATCAGCAACCTTAGCTTTTGCGTTAGGTGCAGTTCAGAGGGAAGCTATTTGTGCTAGTGATGCGACGACAGCAACAATACTCAATTGCAACTATACAATTCAAACAGGAGATGCCTCTGCTACCCTAGCTTTTAAAGCAGATGGCTTGATTGCTTCTAAAATAGAAGATAGCTCAGGAAAATCAGCATCTTTAAGTATTCCCACTCTTAAACATCCTTTGTCTATTGTGATTAAAACTGAAAACCCCATTTCACAGCTACAAGTTGCAGCCTCGGTGAGCGTAACAAGTAATGACAATCAAACCGGTGTTGTAGCGACAGCGCTTAGTTTGCCATTCATAGCTACTATCAAAGATGCAAATGGTAATCCTGTTTCTGGAGTTGCTGTTACTTGGTCAGTAGTTACTGGAGGAGGGTCTTTTGCTTCTTCAAATGCAGTCAGTACTAATGATGGGACAGTCTCTAGCCCTATTTTTACCTTGGGTAATATAGTAGGTTCTTCAACAGTCAAAGTAGCAGTCACCGGTAGTGCTTTGCAAGCAACCTTTTCAGTGAGCGCTATTGCTGGTGCAGCGGCTAGTATTGAAGTAAGTGCTAACGATAATCAAAGTGCTGTTGCTGGCAATGCCTTGCCTCATGAGTTTGTAGCTCTTATCAAAGATAGTTATGGCAACGTTGTTGCTGGTGCTAATGTAACTTGGGTTATCACCTCATCTGGGGGTAGTCTTTCTCTTACTTCTTCTATTAGTGATAGCAATGGTTTGATCACTGGACCTATCCTGACTCTTGCAGCAACAGCCGGAGCTAATACTGTTAAAGTAAGCCTTAATTCTGACCCAACAGTAAATTTAATTTTTACTGCGCAAGGTATTTTACAATATGAAATGTCCTCTGATTGGGCCCCCCAATGGGATCATTTGGTAGGTTATTGGAAATTTAATGAGACAGCTGCTGATACTGTGGCAGGTGGATCTGCTGATTTTTTAGATAGTTCGCCTGGGGGAGGCTACGATGGTTCGACTCCCTACACAATCCAAAATTATTCCGGGAAGATAAATACCGCAGCTAGATTTATCCCTTGGTTTAGCACTTATGTATCGATGCCTCTTCTTTCTACTGCAACAAATAACATCACTATGAGTGCTTGGTTTAAGTCGCAAAATTATACAGAGCCTGGGCAAATGATTTTTTATAATGGCAGTCCTGTCGCTGGCGATGGTTATGGAGTTAAGCTTAATAGCGATGGTGAACATAATGGCCATTTACGCATAGTGTTTGGTGGTGTTACTTTATGGAATACTAACGTTTTTATAACAGATAATAACTGGCATCAGGTAGTCTTAGTACTGGAAAGTAACGGTTCTCCATCTTTGTATTTAGATGGCAGCCTCGTCTTTTCATCAAGCGGCTCTGTTGCGGTTACTCCAACTCTACAAGCTCTCATAGGCATGGATGAAAATTACTTTATGCAGGATTTGATTGGTTTTTATGGTTATATCGATGAAGCTGCATTTTGGTCTGTTCCTCTCCAAGCTGCTGATGTTCATTTGCTATATCTACATGCTACAACTGGTAAGCATTAAAAATGCTTCTATCACATCCTCTAAGTCAGTCTTAATTTGTTTGAAATATATAGATATTTCTCAATAAATACTTACCCTTAAAAGATAAGGTAAATATTTATCATAAAAATTCAGATAAGAGTAGGTGCCGAGGGGGGAGTATGTATAGATCAAAAAAATGGGCGGTATGTAGCACTTACTTTTTTGTGATATTTTCGCAATTAGTGTTAGTTGGCTGCAGTGACAATAGCAAATCGCTTTCTACTTCTAATGCAACAAACTCTGATAGTTTAGATTCTAATATTGAGAATTTGCAAGTAGTTGGTGTCACTTTTAAAAGTGATCAAACTCAGTTTGAAGTAGGTAATACTCTTTCGGCAAGTATAACTTTATCATCACAAATTTCTTCAAATTCAATAAAATCTCAAACTTCCGACAATGCTTCACTGTTAGAAGATACAACCAGTAGTTCAGAAAATAGTTCTATCCATCTTAACTTTTTAATGGGTAGCGAAGAAAAAATTATGAATTGTCAGCTCGAAGCTTCACCTTCTAATATAATTAATTGTAGCTATAAAATTCAAGTTGGCGATAAATCAGGTGCTCTTTCATTTGTTTCTCTGGATTTGCAATTGGTAGATGAAAGCACTGTTTTATTCGTAATACCAAAAGACGACACAAAAGCACCAATAGATCTTAAGATAATTAAAACTGTTCGTATAAGCGATATCACTTTAACAAACGCAAAAGATAGCTATATAACTGGAGATAAATTAACTCTAAAAATTACGTTTTCAGACTCTATAGCTTTAAGTGGATCAGCAACCTTAGCTTTTGCGTTAGGTGCAGTTCAGAGGGAAGCTATTTGTGCTAGTGATGCGACGACAGCAACAATACTCAATTGCAACTATACAATTCAAACAGGAGATGCCTCTGCTACCCTAGCTTTTAAAGCAGATGGCTTGATTGCTTCTAAAATAGAAGATAGCTCAGGAAAATCAGCATCTTTAAGTATTCCCACTCTTAAACATCCTTTGTCTATTGTGATTAAAACTGAAAACCCCATTTCACAGCTACAAGTTGCAGCCTCGGTGAGCGTAACAAGTAATGACAATCAAACCGGTGTTGTAGCGACAGCGCTTAGTTTGCCATTCATAGCTACTATCAAAGATGCAAATGGTAATCCTGTTTCTGGAGTTGCTGTTACTTGGTCAGTAGTTACTGGAGGAGGGTCTTTTGCTTCTTCAAATGCAGTCAGTACTAATGATGGGACAGTCTCTAGCCCTATTTTTACCTTGGGTAATATAGTAGGTTCTTCAACAGTCAAAGTAGCAGTCACCGGTAGTGCTTTGCAAGCAACCTTTTCAGTGAGCGCTATTGCTGGTGCAGCGGCTAGTATTGAAGTAAGTGCTAACGATAATCAAAGTGCTGTTGCTGGCAATGCCTTGCCTCATGAGTTTGTAGCTCTTATCAAAGATAGTTATGGCAACGTTGTTGCTGGTGCTAATGTAACTTGGGTTATCACCTCATCTGGGGGTAGTCTTTCTCTTACTTCTTCTATTAGTGATAGCAATGGTTTGATCACTGGACCTATCCTGACTCTTGCAGCAACAGCCGGAGCTAATACTGTTAAAGTAAGCCTTAATTCTGACCCAACAGTAAATTTAATTTTTACTGCGCAAGGTATTTTACAATATGAAATGTCCTCTGATTGGGCCCCCCAATGGGATCATTTGGTAGGTTATTGGAAATTTAATGAGACAGCTGCTGATACTGTGGCAGGTGGATCTGCTGATTTTTTAGATAGTTCGCCTGGGGGAGGCTACGATGGTTCGACTCCCTACACAATCCAAAATTATTCCGGGAAGATAAATACCGCAGCTAGATTTATCCCTTGGTTTAGCACTTATGTATCGATGCCTCTTCTTTCTACTGCAACAAATAACATCACTATGAGTGCTTGGTTTAAGTCGCAAAATTATACAGAGCCTGGGCAAATGATTTTTTATAATGGCAGTCCTGTCGCTGGCGATGGTTATGGAGTTAAGCTTAATAGCGATGGTGAACATAATGGCCATTTACGCATAGTGTTTGGTGGTGTTACTTTATGGAATACTAACGTTTTTATAACAGATAATAACTGGCATCAGGTAGTCTTAGTACTGGAAAGTAACGGTTCTCCATCTTTGTATTTAGATGGCAGCCTCGTCTTTTCATCAAGCGGCTCTGTTGCGGTTACTCCAACTCTACAAGCTCTCATAGGCATGGATGAAAATTACTTTATGCAGGATTTGATTGGTTTTTATGGTTATATCGATGAAGCTGCATTTTGGTCTGTTCCTCTCCAAGCTGCTGATGTTCATTTGCTATATCTACATGCTACAACTGGTAAGCATTAAAAGCTTAGTGTAGCCTTGTAAGGCGAGATTCAAGCTCTGGTAGAATTAAGCCATGAGCGGCGCTTGCAAAGCAAACTTCATAGGCATTAGGGGCCAGATAAACTCTTTGTTCTAAAGCCTGCGAAAAAATTGGTTGAAATTCTGTTTGCAAGTTACTTGGGATATCCGAGGAACGGCGGATGTCAGTTTTTCCAGAATTAACCCAAAATAAAGAATGTGAATGAGTGACTTGCGCATCGCTGAATGTACTAAGCCATTTGCGGAAGATTGCTATAATATCCTCGGTGGTTTTATAAAGCTCTGTATAAAACTGATCATTGAGAAGCTCAAGGGTGGCTAAGCCAGCGACCATGGCTAGAGGGTTGGCGCTCAAGGTACCAGCTTGATAAACAGGGCCTTGAGGCGCCAGATAATCCATAATATCGCAGCGACCAGCAAGTGCGCCTACCGGGAGGCCGCCTCCTATGACCTTGCCGTAGGTAACAAGATCTGGCTGGATACCTAGTAAGCCAGCCATACCTGTGAATCCAACTCTAAATCCAGAAATAACTTCATCGAAGATCATAAGAGCACCGTTTTCTTGGACTAGCTTGGTCAATTGCAGCAAGTATTCATTAGTCTGAGGCAAAAGCCCGTTATTAGCTGGTAGTGGCTCGATAATCACCGCAGCAATTTGCTCGGGATAAAGAGCAAAGGCTTCTTTAACGGCATTAAGATCATCAAGATCCAGAACAATGGTGTCGGCAGCAACGCCTGGTGGGACACCTTTTGATGTTGATTCAGGTACCATTTTGACCCCTGATCCAGCTTTTATAAGCATCGAGTCACAATGACCATGGTAGCAACCGGCGAATTTGATAATCTTATTTCTGCCTGTATAGCCTCGAGCTAGACGAAGTGCTGTCATCACAGCTTCAGTACCGGAATTGACGAAGCGAATTTTGTCGATAAAAGGTATATGGTTGATGATATATTCTGCCAGGTGCAAGGAATAAGCCTCGCAAGCGCCGAAAGTCCAGCCACGTGATACAGCTGCTATTAACTGTTCTGAAACATGGGGATGGCGGTGCCCTAAAATGAGAGGGCCAAAGCTCATACAGAAATCGATATAGGATTGCCCATCGACGGAAGAGAATTTCGCGCCTTCTGCTGTTTCTACAAAAACAGGTTTTTCTCTAAGCCCATTGAAGCTTCGTACGGGCGAGTGGACGCCACCGGGGACGAAATGGAGGGTGCGTTCAAATAGTTGCTCAGATAGTGGCTTCATAAACTTTCCTTAGACTAGCGATAGAAAAATGCGCAAAGAGTTAGATTTTGGCTAAGCCTCTAGACTCTTTTGGATTGTGAATTTAGATGTGCTGATTTTGTAGAGCAAGTAGTTTTGCTCGGCGGTGGGTTATTTATTGTTTATTAGTCTTTGGCGCTTTAGAGCCAAAGACTAGTTTGATGTTCCAATACATGACCAAATAGCGTCGCCTATTTTTGCATTATGAGAATTGATCGTAAATCCAAGTTTGTGAGCATCTGGGTTAGCGCTAGTTGCAGCATTAGGAGTTGCTCCAAAAGAGTTTGATTCATTATTATTTGAAGAGCCCAATGTGACTTGGCAACGTGGTTCTTCTCTATACCCTGGAAAGCCAGGGCTGTTTCTCATGTACCAAAAATCGATATATTGGCTTGTTCCTGCATCTAAATTAGGTACTACACCTCTGGCTACTAACAATGAGCCAATTTTAGCCCAATTAGCTTCCCCTTTTCCTGATGCTGCTTGTGAAAAAGTTACAGACCCGCTGCTAATTGTTACTGTTGTTGCTGCTGCTGTAGCTCTAGTGCCGGGACGACCAATGCATAACCAGGTAGCATCGGTATCGTTGGTTATATTATGAGGGTTAATAGAGAATCCGTGCGGAACTTGATAATTTGACCCTATTTCTGTATTAGCTGCAGCTCCAAGAGCATAGAAGCCTGTGGTTACCCCTGTAGTTGTGATTTTTGCAGCTGTTATATTTGCTTGGCAAACTGGTTCTGTGCTGTACCCTGGAAATGTTGATGGAGTACCTGGTGTTAGTGGGGTATATAAATAGTCAAAATCTATATATTTTCCTAAATTTCTAGATGTGCTGCTGGAAACGCCTGGATATTTACCGCTGGTAAATAATAACGGGCCTATTTGCTTCCATTCAGCCGGGCCAACCCCAGAAGCAGCGCTACCAAAGGTCAAAGAGCCGCTAAGCGTAGGTAAGCTCACGGTTCCACCACTTTGAGTATAAGTAGTTGAACCTATGCATGACCAAAGAACAGGTGCATCTATAGCTCCATAGCTTCGGATCGTAAATCCATTCGTTGCGGTTATATCAGGCTGTACTCCAATAGCAAATGAAGCGGGCAGTGAAGTAGCTTTTTTTGATAAGTTTACTTGGCAGTGTGGTGCCGATGTATAACCTGGGAAATTTGCAACTGTATTTTTGATGTACTCAAAGCTTATATGCTGCTCTCTAGATGTAGCTAAACTAGGTACTTTACCTCTGATGAATAGCAACGGACCTATTTTATCCCATTCAACTGTCCCACTACTCACTGACGATGGAAACGTTAGCGATCCACTAAGCACTAGAGGTATTGTAGTACCACCAGTGCCGCCGCCGGTACTGCTAACGTTAGATTCCTCTTCATCTGAATCACCTGATGTACCTCCTCCAGATGAGTTGCCAGTAAGGCTACTAGAAGTGCTCCCTCCAGAGTTTCCTCCAGACGAGCTTGCATGGCCTCCGGACGAGCTTGCATGGCCTCCAGACGAGCTTGCATGGCCTCCAGACGAGCTTGTATCGTCTCCAGATGAGCTTGTATCGTCTCCAGACGAGCTTGTATCATCTGATGTACTTGTTAAGTTCAAATCTGACTTTCTATTTACTTTATCCTCTCGGCAACCAAGGCTTGTCAGTACAAAAAAACAAATTAGCAATTTTTTAGAATTAATTAGCCGTATAGGTAAACTAAGCATACGAGATCCTAAGAAAAAGTCTTTTAGACACCAAAGCTAGTTGCACTATCGGCATATTTTGAGAAAGATTTAGCTTTTTTATTTTGTTCTAGAACGCCCTAGATTTAAAGTGAAATATCCACAGCAGGTTGTTATCAGTTTTCTTTGTAAAGCATACTCTTACTTAATATTTGAGTGTTGCTGTTTCGATGCCATAGAATGGGCAAGATAACAGCCATTGCAGCAAAAAATATATAAGCAAAGGAAGCAATACTTCCATTGTATAAAGCACCTACTAGCGCCACCGCTAAAGCTGACAACAGGAGTCGGATACTAGTAATTAGTGCAGAAACTGACCCTTTGAGATCAGGCATAATGTTCATGATCTCAATAAAACAGGGTGTTTGTACCCAATTAAAACCAAGCGCGAAGATAGATAAAGATGCTGTCAGAAGTAGGGGGTTGCGAGCTGCAAAAGCCAAGCATAAGATAAATAATATTAAGCTAGCAACCAAGCACGTTGATCCAAGCTTTTTCATTCCATGCTCCCCTAACCGCTCTAGCATAGCTTCAGCGCCTAAACTAGCTACTAGCCAAGCAGCAATGATTGTTCCTTGAAACAAGGGATAGACATCTTTGGCAATGCCAAACCCTATCATAAACAGCACAGGACTTATTGAGAGGAAACTTATGTATACAGTAAACAGGAGCGATATTATTAGATTTAATTGCCAAAAACTCTTATTGCGACAGATGCGCATGAAATCTTGGCTGTGTAGCTTAAGGCTCATGGTTTTGCGCTGGGTAGAAGAAAGTGTCTCTTTAAATGTAGCTACAAACAAAAGCCAACTGATAAAGACTAGCAGACAGACAAAGATAAAGTTTGATCGAAAGCCAAAGTGGATGTTCAAAAAGCCACCAAGCATAGGAGCGGCACCTAATAAACACGGTATAATGACATTGATACGGTTCAAAGCCAGCACAGCTTTATCTTTTTGAAAAGCATCGAAAATAATAGCTCCACCAATTGCAAAGCAGCCACCAGCTCCAAGACCCTGTAAGACTCGCCCTAAAAGCAGCCATTCAAAGGAGTTTGCGAAAGCAGTTATGATGCTGCCTATCAGAAATAGAGTTAGGCCAACGGTTAACGGTCCTTTCCGCCCAAAGGAGTCGGATAAGGGGCCATAGATGGGTCCTGAGATACAGAGAGCTATAAAGTTCCAGGATAAAATCCATTGAATCTTGGTTTCACTTACCCCGAAATAAGCCATTATATCTGGAAAAGCCGGTAAATAGATGTCTGTTTCCAAACAGGCAGCAGCAAAAATGACAATAATTAAAAACAGTTGATACAGCTCAGTCGCTGTCCAACGCTTAGGACGATGAGACATTATTTCTCCAGTGTTTTAGGAAGAGCATTGCAAATTAAAGAAGGTATACAGATAATGTGGGGGATTTTGTATGAAAATACTCGGTTGAGGAATATTTTACAACCACAGATTTTCTTGGAACAGCTGCAAAAAACTTCATCCTAAATCTACTTCATATCCGAGATACAGCTCAGCTATATGCGCACTAGCCAATAGCGAGTGCCTTTCTTCTCACCAGTTTTGCGGAATGCATGAATACTTACTAAATGACGTAAATCACGGGTGGCCGTCGCGGCTGAGGCATTTGTAATAGCGATATATTTTTCGGAACTAAGACCTCCGTCAAAGCCCTTGGGCTCAGCAGCCCAAACTTTCTTAGCTGCTTTGAGTTGTCGTGGATTTAGCTTATCAGCAAATTCGGTAAACCACTTAGTGCGCGCTAGAACTGTGTCGAAAATGATGCGAGTGGCACCCTGCGCTGCTAGAATAAGGTCAGCAAAATAGTTGAGAAAGGTATTGGCGTCTAGGCTTTGGTTGCAGCTCGCTAGAGCTTGATAGTAGCTTCTCTTATCTTTTTGAATCGTTGAGGAAAGTGCAGCAAAATAGGGAGTATCTAGTGATAAAGCTAAGGATTTTTCAACTATTGTGCGTCCTATTCTGCCATTGCCATCAACAAAAGGGTGGATGCATTCAAAATGGAGGTGCGCTAAGGCTGCACGCTCTAAAGGTCCAATATTAGGATCTTGGTGCATCTGATGAAATTTTCTCATGAAATGTCCCATTTCTACCCTAATGCTTGGAGAGGGAGGCGCTTCGTAGATGATTTTTTCTCGGCCGATGCTGCCGCTAAGAATAAGCATAGGTTCAGTACTTTGGCGGTAGTGTCCTAGCTGACTGGCAGCGCCTTGATAAGCGCAGAGAGATTGATGCCAGTGACAAATGGCTTCGTGGGTCAAAGGGGCATTATATTGACGAAAGCAGTCGGCAAGGACTGCAACGATGCCGTTTTCTCGTAGGCGAATTTCCTGTGGTTTATGGCGAAGGCCAAACTCCCTGAGAATAGAATGCTGCACGCTGGAGCGTCGAAGCACTTCACCTTCAATGGCGCTAGTTTGTAGCGCCTCAGCTTCAATTAGTTCAGCTTGTGCCTTGAGTACTGTGCTGGGGTTTAAGGCTTGAAAAAGGCCCTTGAGATAGCCGCTTTCTTGCCAAAATTTGGCTTCTCTTTCTTTTAAGATGTTGGAATTGTAAGAAAAATTCGGCCAATTAGCCAGCTGCCAGACCCAAGACATGAGGGATATCTCCTAATATATCGATCATAGATACTATTATTTTGATCGATATATTGAGTTTTATCAATCAGAACTCTCTTATAGTCTTACGAAGACCGGCCCAGCTGATGCCAGAGTCTGACGAAGTTGCGGACGTTGTCCTCGCGGCTTTGGGGTAGCACGCCATGGCCAAGGCCAGCTATCCATTTATGGCGCCAGATGGCTGGAACAGATCGCCACATCTCTTTTATTTTGCTTTCAAGAGAAGGCCAAGGCAACGAAAGCCATGCAGGATCAAGATTACCTTGGATAAAGTAATTCTCTCCAAGGCGCTCGAACACTGTTGGTAAGTCAAAGCGCCAGTCAATACCTAGAGCATCAAAATCAGGGCAGTTCAAAGCCTCTAGGTGAGCCAGATGGGTAAGTTTGCTGTAATAAAGAAGCTGCATAGCAGGGTTTGTTGCTTTAAACATTACAGCTATGCTCCGCAGGATTGGAGCGACAAAATCACGATAGTCACCGACTGATAATTCACCGGCTGCCGTATCAAAAATACAAATTGTATCGGCACCACCATCAGCCTGTAATCTCATTTCTGTAAGTAAGGAAGGTAGAAGTTTACCGACAAAAGCTTCGAATCGTCCATCATACAAACCTAGTTTTGAGTTCACGAGGTTGCCAGCATGTTGGCCTTCTACAGCGTAGGTATAGAGAGTAAAAGGGCCTCCTACAAAACCAAGTAGCGTCTTTTCGGAAGCTAGTTGGCGACGAATATTCTGTAACGCAGCCTTCTGAAAGAGATAAAATTTTTCGGCAGGTGCTATTGCTTGTAAGGATTGTACTTGATCTAATGTATCTAAACGTTGAGCTAGTCGCGGTGGACCAGAGTCATAATCAAGTCCAAGGCCCAAATGTTCAAGGGGAAAGAGAAGGTCCGAAAATAAGATCGCTGCATCGAAATCAAAGTCCTGGATAGGTCCCATAGTAATTTCACAGGCTAAAACTGGATCCTTGCACATGTCCATAAAGTTATGGCGTTTGCGAATTGCTTGGTAATGGCTGTGATAGCGTCCCGCTTGACGCATGAACCAGACAGGTACTTTGTTTTGTCGTCTTTCAAATAGGCTCATATTGAGGTACCAAAGAGAGAGGTAAAGTCATTAGCTCCATAAGTAATAATCATGTCAGAACCAGCACGGCGCAAAGCGATAAGAGTTTCAAGATAAGCTGTAGCAAAATGGAAAAGGCCATGTTTTGCTCCAAGCTGTAAACTTTCGTATTCACCACTGACTTGATAAGCACACAGTGGTATATGGGCCAACTCTGGGTCATGTTTGATCTGATAGATAATATCAAGATAAGCCAAACCTGGTTTTACCATGAGCACATCAGCGCCTTGAGCAGCATCTCGGCGAGCGGCACGTAGGCCTTCTCGGCTATTTGCTGGGTCTAGCTGGTAGGACTTACGGTCCCCTGAGCTTGGTGTTGATTTTGCCGCTGCACGGAAAGGGCCGTAGAAAGCAGAGCTAAACTTACTTGAGTAGCTAACAATAAGGGTATTGCTTAGTTGCGAATCGTCTAAAGTACTGCGGATAGCTGCAATGCGATCGTCCATCATATCAGACGGGCAAACGCCGTCAGCACCAGCGCTAGCATAGATCTTTGCTTTTCTAGCAAGCTCTAGCACAGAGCCTGCGTTGTCTATATGGCCTTGGCTATTAATAATGCCACAGTGGCCGCTGGCTGTATTGGAGCAAAGGCAAACGTCGACGAGGAGGTTTAAGCTATCACCGAATTTTGCTTTTACTTTTGATAGAACGTCAGCGTCAAAGCTAAAGTCGAAGTCGTGAGTAGCTTTTTTTTCAGGGACAAAGAACAGCATAACAGAGCTTATCCCACGCTCAAGCCCATATTCAATACGGCGGCAAAGAGAGTCAAGGCAGTGTTGTTCTTGACCATGAAGGCTAGCAAGAGGCTGAGACTCTCTTAGCCCTTGATAAACAAAATAGGGCTGAATGAGTTGAGCAGCACTGATATGGGTATTTGCAAAAAGGCGTCGTCGCGTTGGATTTTGGCGCAAGCGTCGCAATGTCATTGGATAAGTGGTTGCATCAAGAGTCAAGTGGGTCCCCCTTTTTTTAGCGAGTATACACTGCCATTTAGGGGGGATATCGTCAAGGCTATTGCCACCTCTTGGCTAGAATCATGTTTGGGAAGACCTTTCTATGAAGCCCGAGGCAATTATATTTGCTGATATAGAAGAAACGAAAGCGAAAAAGTTGAAACTGTGAGTGTTGGAATAGAGTTGCTTCAGATGGCTCTCAATGAGAGGATGGAAATATCTCCTAAATAAAGGATAAAGTTATTAAAAAGTTTTTCGCTACAATCCGCGACTCTTTGCGCGGGGAAGAACGAGACTATACCAAGGGAGATATTTCTGAAGCAGTAGTTTTACTTGCTATCCCTATGATCCTAGAATTAACTCTAGAAAGCATCTTTGCTGTTGTCGACATGTTCTTTGTAGGCAAGTTAGGGCAAAATGCTATCGCTACAGTTGCATTGACCGAATCTGTTGTAACTATTATTTACTCGGCAGCTATTGGTATTAGCTCTGGTGCTACAGCTATCGTGGCAAGACGCATCGGAGAGAAGCAACCGGAAGATGCGTCCCATGCGGCAGCTCAATCTTTACTGCTAGCTATTGTTGTCTCAGTTGTCTTGGGAGGGCTTGGGTTTAGCTTTGCAGGGGAGATTTTACAAGCCATGGGAGCTTCTCCGGAAGTGGTCGCAGAAGGCACCAGTTTTGCCCGTATCATGCTCGGTGGTAGTACGGCAATTCTTCTTCTCTTTTTGCTCAATGGCGTTTTTCGAGGTGTTGGTGATGCAACAATGGCTATGCGTAGCCTTTGGTTAGCAAGTGGTTTAAACATCTTACTATGTCCGATTTTTATCCACTTCTTTGGTTTGAATGGAGCAGCAATTGCGACTGTTATAGGGCGTAGCGCAGGCGTGGTCTATCAGTGTTATTACCTCCTTAAAGGAACTG
>CALBMD010000386.1 GCA_937896265.1 uncultured Pseudomonadota bacterium | reverse complement strand
ACGAGATAACGTGATGTGACTGGAGTTCAGACGTGTGCTCTTCCGATCTGGATCCATCAAAGTCGTTGTCATTGCGCTTAACAGACGTCCTGGGTCTCCAGGGCTATACCCCATAATCGGCGTGCCAATAAGATCTTGAATCGAAGCCCCTTCTAAAAGCAAAGTTGCCATAGGAACACCAAGCGCCTTTGCCATACTCTTAGCGGCATGCGTCTTACCGCTACCTTGAATCCCCTGGAAATAAAATGGAAAAATTACTTTTGGATCTAAGTTTTTCTGATGAATCAAGATATGATTTTTGGCTAATGACTCTAACTTTTTATAGATATCTGGCGGATACTGGGAAAAAAGTCGGTTGAAAAGATGACTATCAAAGTGAGATCCTTTCGTGCTTGCTGGTACTTGCATGGCTGTTTTGATAAAGCCACTATAAATTCGCTCCGCTTGGTTCGTATCAGAAGAAATATCCTTTAGCTTATCAATGACAGCAAATAAAAGCTCAGGTCTTTTTTTAAGCTTGGCATAATTCTTAGCATAAAGCTCATAAGTCTTTTGCATCGGGGTAGTAAAACCTTTTAAACCATGGTTGCGTAGACGCTCACGAGAATAGTATCCATTATAGATTGTTAGCAAGCCAGAGACTGAAGTTACCATTGTAGTCACCATACCTACAGCTGCAGAGAACGCCCAATTCATCCAGCTACTAACTGCTGTTGTTGCTGCTGCTGTTGCTGCTGTTGCTGCTGTTGCTGTTGTTGCTGCTGTTGTTGTTGCTGCTGTTGTTCCTACGGCTGATTTTAGAGCTAATATTGCAGATGGAGCAAAAAAATACAGAGCAACAGCACCTGTAAATGCTATTGCTCCGAACACAGCAACATCGACCCGAGTATTATCAAACTCAAGGATAAGACGATCCCTTTTAGCTAAAAAACCTAAACGTAGAACCTCTCCACGTGCAGTATCTGTCTTAGCTTTTTTATAAGCATCTGACTCCATCACATCATCGAGGTCAAAAAGCTTATCAGCATGCTCTTCAAGATTCAAAAGATGAGGTTTCAAGTATTCTTTAAATACAACATTATCAACATAAAAAGTTGGACTTTGGGTGCTTGGCTTATTTGCCGCAGAGGTCAGCAAAAGACACAGCCCAAACCAATACTTAATCATAAAAATCTCACAGTAAGGTTAATATTTAGTTATTGTATATTGAACTAGATAAGCAACTCTGGGCATTTTTTGCTGGCCCAGATCGTTACCCCGCAGAGAAACTTCATCCTCTCTAAAAGAATCTGCAACATAGTTCATTAAATATCGATAACCTGACCTGGTGGGATGGGACGTACTCGCTCGACACGTCTTTTCACAACATATTTTTCCGTTGGCTCAGCACCAAGTGCTACAACCCAAGAAATCAGTACCAAAAATGGATTAGCGTACCAATACGCAATAGTAGCTAAAATAGCGATGAGCAGGCGCGGAAAAAACAACCACCCCAGCCACCAAATAATCCCACCTGAAGCAACACTCGAAAATAAGAGTGTTAACCTAGGGAAACAAAGGGCTCCAAGTAGGAAAAAAATTCCATGATGATGCCAATAACTATCGCGACCAAACTCAACACCAAATTGGACTGTAAGAACAAGAGAAACAAAACTGATAACAAACGTCAAAGCAATTAAACGCCAAAGCATATACATATTCCTCAATCAAAAGCAAAGCGCAGGCTTTATTATTGCACATGATAGGTCCAAAATATTTAGATTGCAAACTAGCCTCTCATTTTTAACAAATAAGTCTCTCAAACCCTAATTGCCTTTAAGCTCAAAGAGAGTCACTTCTGAAGGCACAAGAAAGCGCAGTGGTGGCCCCCAAAATCCAGTTCCAGGGTTGACATACACCCACAACTTGTCATGAAGATTAAGTCCCCGATAATAGCGATGTGCTAACCTTACTAAAAGACTAAAGGGAAAAAACTGTCCTGAATGAGTATGCCCTGAGAGTTGCAGATGATAGCCAGCTCGGCTAGCTTCAACACAAATATTGGGCTGATGAGCCAACAACAACTTAAAGTCACTTTGCTCACCACCACGACTTGCTTTTTCCAAATCTTGACGATGCTCCGATATAAAGTGCCCACCAGAGGGGTCTGTAATACCAGCAACCATCAGCTGAGCTTCTCCCACCGCGAGTAAACGGTTCTCATTAATCAAAGGCATGACGCCTAATTCCTGAAGCTTAGCGAGCCAAGGTGTCACACCTGAATAGTAATCGTGATTGCCAGTAGCAAAGAATACACCTAAAGGGGCATTGAGCTTAGCTAAAGCTGCAACTTCATTGCCAAGAGTCTCCACAGTGCCATCAACCAAATCACCGGTAACAACTACTAAATCCGGCTTAACACTATTAACCATAGCTACTACACGCTCAACATAAGACGCACGGATAATCGCCCCAACATGTAAGTCGCTAATTTGAACTATCTTCATTGACTCCAAAGAAGGCGCTAGTTTCTCTACTGCTAGACTGACGGTCTTGAGCCGAGGGCCAGATATTGCCTGCACGGCCCCAATACAAGCAATAATCAATGCTACCCCAAAGAGAGCTCGATAAAGCGCAACAGGATCGAGAGCAACCAGACCACTAGCGAGCACAGCATCAAAAGGAAAGGAGATGAGCATAAACGCGCCCCAAAGGCCAAAAACTAAAGACCCTACCCAGGCAAAGGCTCGAAACCATGATCGGTTATAAATATCCTTATGGACGCGATAAAGAATTTGCCAACCAATCATAAGAGCAAATAACATGGGGGTAAGTACATAGACCCAAATACCCTTAAGATCCACAAGAAAGCTCAGCTTCGCTCCCGTATAGAGCATAAGAAGAGCCAACAAACTTAAAAACACGATAGGTCCAAGTGTACGCATCAAACCCTCCGATTCTTCCGCCAAAGCAAAATAATAATTCCCAACACCACCACAGCAAATAAAATGACGTTAGCTTCCTTAATTGTCTCAATTACCGCTTCACCAAACCAATAGTACAAACTAAAAAACGTCGTGCAAGTGATCATGCAAGCAAGCAAATCAGCTAAAGCAAAACGACGAAAGGGCATATTACCCACTCCTGCAGCTAAAAGCAGACCGTTACGGAATCCAAAGGGGATAAATCTGCCAAAAACTAAGGTTGCTGCACCATATTGCATATAAAAGCTGCGTATTTTCTCGACTAATGCCCGACTTTTTGGCCTGCCAAAGAAAGGGTGGTCCCAGAGTCGATTACCAAGATACCTACCGATACTATAACAGATTAAATCTCCCAAATAAGCGCCAGCAAAAATCGCGGCAAAGAGGGTTGGCAATCTATCGGGAAACCTAGTAGCAAGCAAAGCAGCGACAAAGATCATCAGATCCTCTGACACTGGAATATTAAGCCCCCCTAAGACTAGCGCCCCAAAAATAATCACAGGCGCCCATTCAGCATGAGTGTAAATGATGTTAGTAAGCGTTTCCATGTGGCCTCAAAAAAAGTTGTTGCTAGAAAAATATTGACGGCTAGTTCAACTGGATGCTACGTCCAAACAATAGATCCATGCAAAATAAAAGACAAATTAACGGTGAAATTTCGTCTGATGAAGTAACTTCAGAGAGGAACCTCATGATCACTCGCTTTTTTCTAAGCACCTATCTTATCCTCCTACCTGCTCTAGGGCTAGCAGAGCTTGCTATGCCGCTGCCAAACTTGGCAAAGTGGGAGAGCTATCCGAAAGAGTACTGCCCCCATGTTGGTCAAACATTTAGCGAAAAAGAACGATTCCTCAATATCATCAAACTCAATGAGTTCATGAGCTCGGACGATGAAAACGCTAGCTTTAGAAGCAAATTCAAGCAGTTCGTCTTAGCATCCTTTCTCATTAAAGGAGGTAGTAAACAAAGGAAGATTTTAGATAAGATTGACCAGGAAATGGATATCTTTCTTGCCAGGGGTAAGAAATTCGACCCTCAAATGGACGAAAACAACCTCTCCAGAGCTAAAACAAACATGTGGGTAATCTTAGTGCTGGAGAAGCTTTTTGGGATGAGCTTAGCCGTCACCGACCCCAGCCTTGGCTATTCATTGCTTTACCCGCTCACTGATGATTTATTTGATAACCCTCAGGTCAAGAAAGAGGATAAAAAACGCTTTGTTCAAGCTTTTGATAAACAAATTGTAACGGGTAATATGCCCATCGATGAAATAGAAGGTCTTGACGCTGAGCTGAAGCCGCTTTATCAAAAAATCTGGCAAGCTTTTGCGCTGATCGAGAAAAACTATGATCGCAAAAAATACCCAGAGCTGTACCAGTCCTTAGTTAACCTGCACCGATCACAAATACAAAGCACCATCCAACAGCTACCTAAAGGTAGCTCTCCAGCTCCCCTAGACACATTAGCCGGACGCCAATTCCTCTCTGATGTAACAGATATTTCTTTCCTAAAGGGGGCGCTTTCGGTTAGATCCGATGCTTTCTTGGTAAAAGGGCACCTTCATGATCAAGAAATCAGCTTTGCTAATCACTTCGGAGCAATCTCCCAGCTTGTCAATGACATTGGAACAGTAGCTGAAGACATTGAAAAAGAAAATCACTATACAATGGCTAACTTAGCCTATGCCACAGCAAAAGCTAAGGGCAAATTACAGTCTCCT
>CALBMD010000385.1 GCA_937896265.1 uncultured Pseudomonadota bacterium | reverse complement strand
GTGTTATGATTTCCTTTAGCTGTTCGTCATCATAAAGATTCGATTGAACTAAGCTGATGATATACGCTGCTTGTTTAGGCGTTATCTTGAATCTACTAATATCGTCATAAAAATCATTTTTGGTATATAGCTCACCACCTGGGGCCATTTGCGGTGGCACAAAAAAATAAGCATCAACTGCGTAGACTCCTGATTTTTTCTGTTCTAGATCCTTGCTAAAAGGCTCTAGACTAAAATCAAAGACAAACTCAGCCTGCTTGTCATCATGACGCTTTACTTTCGACTTGATTGATGGACTAAAAGATTCACTCTTTTGTTTGACCATGTTCATTCTACAAAGTGAGGTGTGCTTTGCCCTTAGGTGTCAGCATACGCCCTCTGGCTGTACGCGCTAAAAAGCCACGGTGTACCAAAAAAGGCTCATACACCTCTTCTATAGTAGCCTTCTCTTCTCCTAATGATACTGCTAAAGCTTCTAAACCAACAGGCCCACCTTTAAAACGAGTATCAAGAACTGCTAAAATCTGTCTATCTGTTCTATCAAGGCCTAATTTGTCAACATCTAAGCGAGCAAGCGCGGCATTAAGAATTTTAATCGTAATTTGACTACTATTTGCCACCAGAGCAAAATCCCAGGCTCTTTTAAGCAACCGATTGGCAATCCGGGGGGTGCCCCTTGCGCGAGTAGCAAGTGCTAGACAGGCTTCTTGATCGATACCAATAGCTAAAATTCCAGCACTTCTTGCGATAATTTGAGCTAGCGCTGCCTCATCATAATATTCTAATTTCTCTTGAATACCAAACCTTGAGAGAAAGGGTCTAGAAAGAAGTGAAAGCTTTGTCGTCGCACCTAAAAGGGTAAATGGACTCAGATCAATTTTCATAGATCTCGCTGTTGGCCCCTGCCCCACCACAATATCAATGGCAAAGTCCTCCATAGCAGCATAAAGAACCTCTTCAACATGGATATTTAGACGATGAATCTCGTCAATAAAAAGGACACTGCCCTTTTCTAAGCCAGCTAAAATCCCAGCTAGGTCCCCTGGCTTATCGATAGTAGGGCCACTGGCAGAAATAAAAGCAACACCTAGCTCATTAGCAATAATTTGGGCTAGGGTTGTTTTACCAAGCCCAGGGGGACCATGTAAAATAACATGATCTAGCGGCTGTTTGCGCATTTTCGAGGCACTAACATAGGTTCTTAGATTTTCTTTCACAAAGTCCTGACCAGGATAGTCGAGAAAAAGCTGTGGCCGAATCGAGCTCTCCTCCTGGAAAGAGGAGGGTTCGTCCTCTTGTGCTTGCAGTGGAGATAAGATTCGATCGATGATCACATCATTTGGCATGAAAAGCCTCTAAGCAAACTCGAACTAAGCCTAGATTCAGGTTGCTTGAGGATCAAAAAAGCTCCTCTACAGCCTTCGGTGCTGCTTTTCGCCCTAAAAGGGCTAAAGCTTGCCGAACCAAGCTCTGAAAACTGCCGGCAAAGGCGACTGGAGCAAGCTCCTGAATAACTTGCCGAATTTCTTTTTCTTTGAACCCAAGATTACCAAGGGCAGAAATAAGATCTGATTTTTTACTCTCATGCTCAAAAGCATCCTCGAGTTTGGTGTCAAAAAGTGAGCTTCTAGCTGCAGGCTGGGTCACTTGCGTATTTTGCGCTAGCAAGTCAGTTATTTCAGATTTATTACGCAGCTCAAAAATAATTTTTTCTGCCGTCTTTTTACCAACACCAGGCACAGCTTGAAAATAAGTCACTTCTTCATTTTTCAAGGCGCTAAAAAGCTGACGCAAAGTCATTGTTGACATGATAGCAAGGGCTACTTTTGGACCCACACCGCTAACTAACAGCAGTAGCTCAAATACACGACGGCTAGTCAAATCTTGGAAGCCAAAAAGACTAATCTCCTCTTCTCTGACTCGCGTGTGAATCCACAGTGAAAGCTCATTGCCTTCTTTTGGCTGCTCTTGCTTCAAGTTAAGGGGCGTTCTAATCCCATAGCCCACGCCATTAACAAGCAGAACTAAGCCCATTGGGCTTGAACTCAAGACTTTGCCATTTAGATATTCAATCATGGCTACCTTGGCTTAGCTTTTGAGTGCATTTACCTTATCAAGTCTTTCCCATGGAAACTCAGAACGACCAAAATGACCATAAGAAGCTGTCTTATAATAAATAGGCTGCAATAAATCTAAATGAGTAATAATCTCTTTTGGTTTTAAACCAAAATGGCGTTTTACTAAAGAAGCTAATTCCTCTCGGCTATGCAAAGACGTCCCATAGGTTTCAACAAATACGCTTACAGGCTCAGCTACACCAATGGCATAAGCTAGTTGAACTAAGCACTTTTTGGCTAAGCCAGCAGCTACCAAATTTTTAGCAATGTACCTGCCCATATAAGCTGCAGATCGGTCCACTTTGCTTGGATCTTTGCCTGAAAAAGCGCCACCACCATGAGCACCATGGCCACCATAGGTATCAACGATAATCTTGCGGCCAGTGAGACCGCAGTCACCAAGAGGTCCCCCTGTCACAAAGCGACCAGTTGGATTAATAAGATATTTTGTATCTTTTAAAAGTGCCAGTGGGATAGTTTTCTTGACACAATTCTCAACCACATATTCTTCAATTTGCTTATGACTAACATCTGGAGCATGCTGCGTTGAAATAACTACAGTATCGATTCGGCTTAGTTTTCCTTCGCGGTATTCAGCAGTTACTTGGCTTTTTGCATCAGGTCTTAACCAATTTACTTCTTTATTTTTTCGCGCCTTCGACAAATTAAAAAGCAATTGATGTGAATATTGAATCGTTGCTGGCATATAGGCATCAGTTTCATCACAAGCAAAACCAAACATCATGCCTTGATCACCAGCTCCCTGCTCAGCATAAAGCCCGTCACCTTCGTTGACTCCTTGCGCAATGTCTGGCGACTGCTGTTCGATGCACTGCAAGACACCGCAACTTTTGTAGTCAAAGCCCATGTCACCATCATCGTACCCAACATCTTTAATCGCTTTACGGGCTTCAGCTGCAAAATCAACTTTTGCTGATGATGTAATCTCACCCGCCAAAATGACAAGGCCTGTCTTGACTAATGTTTCACAAGCAACTCGCGCTTTGCTATCTTGAGCTAACAATGCGTCCAAGATGCTATCGCTAATCTGATCTGCGACCTTATCAGGATGCCCCTCGCTGACGGACTCCGAAGTAAAAAGGTAGTTTGAGTTACTTAACATGCTCATCTTAGGCTCCTAGTAATGGAAATAGCGAAATGTCCGTTGTCAGCTGGACTAATAGTCCCTAAGGCTAACGCCTTTCTATTCGCGTCAAAGATTAATATTCTTTCAGGGGAAATGCTATCATCTTTAATATTTTCAAGACCACGCAAATCACCCTCAACACCAAGCTGGCTCTGAATGCTTTGCCCCATCATCAGGTTTTTACAAAGACGGTCATTTACAACCTGCACTTTGGGTAAACCAATTTCTAACTCTTCAATAGGAACAAACGCTTTTTTAAAGGCATCACTCTGCAAGAAACCCGTGTGCTGTATATCTTCTAAGCTCACCGATCTTTCCAGACCAAATCCTGCACACTGTGTACGGGTAAGAGTAGTTACTGTTCCTAAGTTTGCTAGCTCTAAAGCAAGCCTTTGTGCTAGCACTCTGATATATGTTCCTTTTGAACAAACCACTTCAAAAGAAAAGCTATCTTCATTGCATCCTAGCGATTTAGCTTCGTAAATGAAAATGGGGCGAGCCAAGCGCTCAAAACTAATCTGATCCCCTTGGCCATTTCTGGCGTATTTATACAAAGCTTTGCCCTGAAATTTAACTGCTGAGTATATAGGTGGTAGCTGACTGCTAGCACCAAGCAGCAAATGCACTCGCTCTACTAGCTCGCTTGCAGTGAAAGGGGCAATAGGTTTTGTTTGCTGTATCTGGCCCTCTAGATCCAAGGTATCTGTTTCATAACCTAATTTAACCTGGCAGCGATAAGCTTTTTTTAATGTAATTAAATAATCTTGAAGGCGTGTTGCTTTACCTAAAAGAATAGGTAACAAGCCATCAGCTAATGGATCAAGAGTGCCTAAATGGCCAATCCTCCCCTTAGGCAAGATCTTGCTAAGCACGGTTGAAATTCGCTTTGAGGCAAGGCCTCTGGGTTTGTTGACAAGCAATATGCCATTTAAGGCCGGCGCCTCTTCAGCAGACATCTAAGCTCCAGCAGTAGTTAGGGGTAAGAGAAAAGACTAGGCTCTTAGATTATGAAGTATTCGCTCAATTCGCGAACCTCGTTCAATGCTTTCATCATAAAAAAACCTAAGTACAGGGATTCGCCTTAAACGCAAAGTCGTTGCAAGCTTACGTCGCAAGAAGTTAGAAGCCTCTAAGATCGCTTTTTCAATATCAGGCAACTGCTCTTCATTGTAGACACGATAATAAACAGAAGCTAGTTGCAAATCCGCTGTCACTTTTACATGCGTAATTGTGATTTCTAGCAATTTATCATCATGCAGCTGGCCGCTAGTAAGCATTGTCGCAATGATATCTCTTATTTCATCGGCTAGCCGATCCTGCCTTAAACCCACTTTTTAAACCTCAAAATCCAAAACTGCAGCCTTTTCTTCAATCATAAAGGCCTCGATACGGTCTCCTTGACGAACATCCGTATAACCGTCAATGCCGATACCGCATTCATACCCATTAAGCACTTCTTTAACGTCATCTTTAAAGCGACGCAAAGAACCAACTTTTCCTTTAAAGATAACAATGTCGTCACGGATAAGACGCAGATGTGACGATCTGGTAATCTTACCATCCATCACTGAAGAGCCAGCAATGATACCAATCTTAGGAATATTGATTGGATTTCGTACTTCAGCATGACCCTGAATGACTTCCGTGCAAATTGGAGGCAACTTGCCAGCCATAAGATGGCGTACAGCATCAATCAATTCATAGATGACACTAAAATACTGGACCACTACGCCACGCTTTTCAGCTTGCTCTTTAAGAGAACCAATAGCGCGAACATTAAACCCTAAGATCACGCCACCTGCAGTCTCAGCGAGATTAATATCTGTTTCATTAATACCACCCACTGCTTTATGCACAATGATATTGCGTACTTTAGAGCTATTCATTTTTGCAAGAGAACTAATAATTGCTTCAAGACTTCCTTGTGTATCTGCTTTTACAAGCAAAGGCACTTGTGGAATCTCTGCCGAATTCACCTTGCCGATTAAATCATCTAACGTAGCAGCAGCTGTCGTTTCAGATTTAACTTCTTTTTTCTTACGTCTATGCTCTGCTAGTTCTTTGGAAACACGCTCATCTTTGGTTGCATTAACAAGATCACCAGCCATAGGAACTGCTGTTAAACCAAAAATTTCGAACGGTAAAGTAGGACCAGCTTCTTTAATAGACTGTCCTGCTTGGTTTTCCATCAAGCGAACTTTACCTGTAACTTCACCAGCAACAACGAAATCACCAACTTTGAGCCTACCATTAGTCAAAATAACAGTAGCCACAGGTCCACGACCCACTTCTAGATGCGCTTCAACAATCACACCTTCAGCCGGTCCATCTTCATAAGCAGTAAGTTCAAGCATTTCATTTTGGATCAAAATCGCTTCCAAAAGTTCTTCAAGTCCCTGCTTCTTTAAAGCTGAAACTTTAACAACCTGAACTTCTCCACCCCATTCTTCAGCTAAAATATCATTATCAGCAAGCTCTCTAAAAACCCTCTCAAAATTGAGGTTTGGTTTATCAATCTTATTAATTGCCACAATAAGCGGCACGCCTGCTTGCTTAGCATGAGATATAGCTTCAATAGTCTGCGGCTTAACACCATCGTCTGCTGCGACAACAAGAACAACTAAATCTGTCAAACGCGCACCACGAGAGCGCATTTCTGAGAAAGCTTCATGGCCAGGGGTGTCTAAGAAGGTGATTCTTTGGCCCTTATGATTGACGGTATAAGCACCAATATGTTGTGTAATACCGCCAAACTCTTTACTACATACATCGCTTTGTCTAATAGCATCCAAAATGGATGTCTTACCGTGGTCTACGTGCCCCATAACTGTAATAATTGGTGGGCGCGATACTCGCACGCTTTTCTCGCGGGTTTTTTCCAATTCCAAAATGCTATCTTCAGTTTCAACGACATTCTTGCACTCAAAACCAAAGTCACTAGCTAGTAGAGCGGCAACATCATACTCTAAATCTTGATTAATTGACGCAACCATCCCTTGGGACATCAATTTACTCAAAACCTCAGAGGCTTTGACACTCATCTGCTTTGCCAACTCGCCAGCAGTGATATGTGTCCCCTTGATTTTCACAACCCTATAAGCTGCCCTAGGAGTTGTAATCTGTGTTTTCTTAAGGTCTTTTTTCCGCTTGGCAGCTCTTCGTTTAGCATTGTCACCAGGCGTATAGATTGTCTTGCGGCGTTTATTAGCCGCGCTTTCCCAAGGAGAGGTTTCTTCTTCGCTAGAATCAATTTCAATGTCAGATAAAAGCTCTCTTGTTGAAACGCGCTTTTTATTTGAGAAGCCGCTAGTAACCCTTGCTTTGGCCTCTTCTTCTTCTACGCGTCCAACGCGTTCTTTTTTATCTTTTACCCACTTGCCAATCTGATCATCGCTTGATGACTGAACGCTTGTCTCGTTTTGCGATTGACTATCACGTTGAGCGGGGCGCTGAGTCGATACCTCGTCTTTACGTAAATTAGGCTTGTTTCTAATTTCATGTTGAGCACGAGTGTTTTCTGCTTCCTCAGGGGTAGCTTTTCGAACAATCGTCGCACCAACAAACTGTCTTCTTTCTTTAACAACAGGCGGCCTATGTTTTGGCGCCTTATCTTCTTCGCTTGGAGTTTCCATTACCTTACGCAAAACATCAAAAGAGCTTGGTGTACTTGTAACGCTACGAGCAACACCTTTTGGCAAATTAGAATCAATAAGTGACTTTTTGCCGCCAAGCCTGTCCTCTTTCGGACTTTCAAAAGAAGGCTCTGCCGCCTTTTCTGCTGCAACAGCCTCAGGAGCGGTCTCAACGATTTCGACCTCAATACTGCTCTTAACCTCTTCTACAGCAATGATAGCCTCTGAAGGAAGAGGAGAGATTTCATCTTCTTTTTTCGACTCAGGGTCTTTTATTTCAACTTGCTCGTCTGCTATTTTAGCTATCTGTTCTGGCATAGCTTCAACATCAGAGACAGAAAGATCCTGGGTCGTTTCTATCGGTTCTATCGGTTCTATCGCTTCCACCGCCTCTATCGGCGCTTCGTCGACCTTCTTTCTTCTTCTAACAACGACGCGACTTTGCTTTTCTGCTGTAAGGGCACGAATTTGATCTACTTGCGCCTGCGTCAAAGTGCTTTGATGGCTGTTGACAATAATGCCTGCCTCTTTCATCTTGACCAGTAGAATCTTGCTCTCAATATTTAGTTCGCGAGCTAACTCATAAACGCGAATCTTACCCATTCATAACCCTTTTTAACAAAAAAAGCTCAAATCGCCCCAAAAAACCCACTATTCCTCAAAAGACTTTAATTTTTCCTGAAGGAATCGATCTGCCGCTATTTGCACAGTTCTAGCTATGCTTAGAGACAGGTCTGCTTTCTGAGCTACTTCGTCGCTGGTATCTGCCAAGATATCACCGATAGTCCCGTAGCCTGCATCTGCGAGTGCATGAGCAGCTGCTTCACCTACACCACGAAGTTGCATAAACATCTCGATTCTAACTGCTCGATCCCTATCCTCGAGCTTCTTTTTCTCTTCATCAGCTGATAAAGGCGCTGCAGCTGCATCCTGCGCTCTATAATCATCTGTATCTTTAATCTCACCTTCAAGCTCTTTGGCCTTATCAGCTGCCGCTTCGATAACCTTTTGCGCACTCTCTTCATCAAGGTTAAGCATGCGACCAAGTACTCTTGGCGACATTTCACAAAGCTCAGCTGGTGATTTAATACCTTCATGCACTAAAATACCAGCATGCATATCACCTAAACCTTCGATAGAAGCAAGAACCGCCTTAATGCCTGCTACCTGCTCTTCAAGCTTAGCTTCACTCTTTATGTCTAATCGCCATCCTGTCAGTTGCGCTGCTAAGCGTACGTTTTGCCCACGCTTACCAATTGCCAAAGAAAGTTGATCCTCTGCAACAATAACTTCCATCGCATGCCGCTCATCATCAACGATGACTTTACTGACAACAGCTGGTGCTAAAGCGTTGCAAACCAACTTAGCTGGGTCTTTATCCCATGGGACAATATCAATTTTTTCGCCATTTAATTCTTGCACAACTGCTTGTACGCGAGAACCTTTTAAACCAACGCAAGCACCTACAGGATCGACAGAAGAGTCCCGAGAATAAACTGCAATTTTAGAACGCAAGCCAGCATCGCGAGCTGCTGATTCAATAGATACAATTTCGTCATAAATTTCGGTAACATTTTGTTCAAACAGACAAACCAAAAATCCTGGATGAGCTCGCGACATAATAATCTGAGGGCCTCGAGAAGACTTTTTAATTTCAACTACATAGGCTTGAACTCTATCTTTAGGCCTGAACTTTTCCCCTTGCATCTGCTCTCTATAAGGGATAACCGCTTCAACACGACCCAAATCAACGATGATATCGTTTCTTTCAACACGCCTTACATGGCCGCTTAAAATCTCTCCAACTCGCTCTTTGTACTCTTCATACACTTGAGCTCTTTCTGCTTCTCTTACTTTTTGTACAATAATCTGTTTAGCGGATTGTGCGGCAATCCGACCAAATCGGTTTGTATTGACTTTGACTCCCAAAGAATCACCGAGTTCTGTGCCCTCATCAAGATTTTTTGCTTCATCTAATGCGATCTCGGTCTCATCTAGGTCATCTGTCTCTTCAACAACAGTTCTAAACTGAAATAGTTCTATTTCATCTAACTCTTCGTTATAGCAAGCTTCAAGATCGGCATTGATACCGAACTCTCGTCTAGCTGCGTGTAGCATAGCTTGCTCTAAGGCATCAATAATTACGCCTTTATCAAGATTTTTGTCACGACTAACCGACGCGACCACTTGACTCAATTTTCCTAACTCGCCGTTCCCTTCATCAAAGGACATTGGCCTTCCTCTCATGCAATTTAATGTATAATTTGCTCAATAGTTTTGAATTTACCAGATTAACCGAGCCTTTTTTAAGTCACTTAAAGGAAAAGTCCAAGTCTTGAATATATGATCCAAACTCATCTGAACTAAGCCTGAAGCATCTACTTCTGATAGCACACCCTTGGCTTTTTTACGCCCATCTGCCTGCACAGCTAAGACAACTTCTACGGTCTTTCCGATGTTTGCTTGGAAATCTTCGATAAACCTAAGGGGTCTATCTATACCCGGAGAACTTACTTCTAAGGTATACTGCCCACTTACGGATTCGTCAATAAATACCGCGTCACTAAGAAGCGCATTCACGACAACGCAACGATCTATATTCATGCCTTCAGGATGGTCAATAAATACACGAAAAATCCGTGTTTTCCCTTCCCATTCACATTCAATACAACGAAATAACGACCCAGCAAGAATAGAATTTATACTTGTAATCATTGAGTCTAAAGTAGCTCGGTTCATCTGTTACTTTATTATTAACTTAATTAAAGATCTCTGATCTGCTTTGCAGGGCGTATAAGCCCTTTTAGAGGCTGTAGCTTGCAATTTAGACGCTCAAGAATACTACATTATAAGTAAAAATGAAATCTATTTTTCTTCAGATGGCTTTTAGAGCCTTGACAAGGATATAAGGTAAGCCTTTTTTCCCATTCTCAACAGAACCCAATATTCTAAGCTGGTTAGGGGATTTTTCAAATTGGCCAAGACTTTCTTTATTATCAACGTCCGTCAAAACCAATAGCATACGAGCGCTATTATCAGAAAGTATTGCATACGTCAAAAAACGCCCAACCTCCAAGACCGATCCCTCAATGACAATTTCCTTGCCGACTAACCCCTCTTTATCCAAATGAATTTGCTTCAAAGTCATGCGTTTGGGACTATGAAACATAGTCCCCCCAGTCCATTCGAAACTCAATACATCTAGGCGGTCGGGAATATTCTCAATTTTAGTACAGGATACAAGAAAGGCAAGCAATAGCAAAAGCCGCTCCATATAGCCTCCTCCATTTATCTACTAGTTTAGCATAGACTCTTGGACATAGACTGAAAGCATGGAAGGCATAAAAAAAGCCCAGAATACCTGGGCCTTAGGCTATTCTTTAGAAGCTTTTGGCTTTTTAGCCTTTGGGGCGGCTGCCTCAACTGTTTTTTCTGAAACTGGTCCATCAACCAGCTCCAACCTGCAAACTTTCGCACCATCTCCAAAGCGCATGCCTAATTTAACGATCCTTGTATAGCCACCTGGCCGGCTTTTAAAGCGATCTGCTAGTTCAGTGCAAACTTTTTTAGCAGCTTCATCGCCATAAAGGTAGGCTTCCAATGCGCGGCGGCTAGCTAGCGTACCTTCGCGGCCTTTTGTAATCAACTTCTCAACGATAGGGCGAAGCTCTTTAGCACGCATAAGCGTTGTTTGAATCTTTTCGTTTACCAAAAACGAGCTTGCCATGTTTCTAAGCGCCGCATCTCTGTGATCTGAGCGCATCCCTAATTTTCGATGACTTTTTAAATGTCTCATAAGCCTTTAGCCTCTTCCTAGAACAGTATCTTAAACGTCTTGATCGCCTTGTTGTCTTAACTTTGATGGGTCAAAACCATCTATCTTCATACCCAAAGATAGCCCCATCTCTACCAAAATATCTTTAATCTCGTTAAGTGACTTTCTGCCGAAATTTTTTGTTTTTAACATTTCGCTTTCAGTCTTTGTTACCAACTCACCAATATACTTAATATTAGCGTTTTCTAAGCAATTAGCTGCCCTAACACTTAACTCTAATGCATCTACTGTCTTAAACAGATGCTCGTTTAATTTAGGTTTCTCGATATCTTTAACTTTTTCTTCTTCTTCTTCAGTTTCGTCAAAGTTAATAAATGTCGTTAATTGCTCTTTTAGAATCTTAGCAGCATAAGCCACCGCATCATCAGGACGAACGGCGCCGTTTGTCCATACTTCCAATGTCAATTTATCATAGTCAGTATCTTGACCAACCCTAGCGTTTTGCACATTGTAAGCAACACGCCGAATAGGAGCAAAAATAGCATCAACCGCGATAAAGCCAATTGGAATATCCATTGTACGGATACGATCTGCTGACACATACCCACGGCCATGCCTTACGATCATTTCCATATTTAACTTAGCATCTTCATCCAAACTGCAGATGAGTTGCTCTGGATTTAGAATCTCTACATCCCCGCTTGTTTCAATATCGCCAGCAAGTAGTTCTTTTTTTCCCTTGGAACTTAAACGAATAGTAGTATCGGACTCACCCAAATATCTCAGCTTAACTTGCTTTAGATTTAACAAGATATCTGTTACATCTTCTTTGACGCCTGAAACTGTCGAAAACTCATGTTCTACACCTTCAATGCGAACAGCAATGATGGCAGATCCATTGATACTAGCAAGGAGCACTCTTCTTAGGGAGTTACCTAAGGTTAGCCCATAGCCCCTCTCCAGAGGCTTAGCCACGAACTTGCCGTAGACGCTAGTCAAGTCTTCAGCTTCAAAACTTCGTGGTCTTATTAATTCTTTCCAATTCCGATGCATTTGGGTAACTCCGTAAACCAAAAGGTCCTTTTGAGAAATTCCTACTATCCTAAGCTATCCTTTTCGTGCCAATCGATCAACCTATCAACTAGACACGGCGTCTTTTTGGCGGGCGGCAGCCGTTATGAGCAATAGGGGTCACATCTTTAATCATTGCGATCTTTAAGCCAGCAGCTCCAATAGCTCGCACTGCACTTTCGCGACCAGCTCCCGGCCCTTTAACTAGAACAGATACTGTCCTCATGCCGCTATCCATAGCTTTTTTTGCGCACTCTTCAGCAGCTACCTGCGCTGCAAAAGGCGTACTTTTTCTGGAGCCTTTAAAACCTTTGCCACCAGCAGTGGCCCAACAAACAACTTCACCGTTTGTATCGGTAAACGTTACGATAGTATTGTTGAAGGTTGACTGAATATGAGCTACGCCAACCGGTATATTCTTTTTAGACTTTTTCTTTTTTGCCACTTTCATGGGTGCGCTTCCTAATTTTTAAATAACCTTCACAGGATCAAACTATCTACTTAGTGACTTTTTTCTTATTGGCTACAGTTTTGCGCGGACCTTTTCGTGTACGAGCATTGGTCTTTGTACGCTGCCCTCTAACCGGCAAACCTTTACGGTGTCTAAGACCACGGTAGTTACCCAAATCAACTAGTCGTTTAATATTCAAAGAAATTTCACGACGAAGATCACCTTCTACTGTAAACTCTTTGTCGATTACTGTACGTAGGTTATTGATCTCGCTTTGGCTTAACTGTTCAGCCTTCTTCGTAGCATCCACGTCAGCTTCTTTCACAATCCGCTCAGCAGAATGCTTGCCGATGCCATAGATGCTGGTGAGAGCTATGTCTACTCTTTTATTTCCAGGTAAATCAACACCTGCTATACGCGCCATAATTTACACCTATACTCTAAATATATGTTTTTATCCTTGACGTTGCTTATGCTTGGCAACTTCACAAATCACTCTTACGATGCCCTTGCGCTTAATAATCTTGCACTTCTCGCAAATTGGCTTAACACTCGCCCGCACCTTCATTTGTCACTCCCTATCAAATCAGTCGCTATTTTTTAGCTCTAAAAATAATACGCCCTCTTGTCGGATCATAAGGCGATATTTCTAGTCGCACTTTATCCGAGGGCAGAATCTTTATAAAATGCAATCGCATTTTGCCACTAATATGAGCTAGTACTTCATGCCCGTTATCAAGTTGCACTTTAAACATTGCATTAGGAAGAGATTCTACTACTGTCCCTTCGCACTCGATTACGTCTTCTTTTGCCATGCCTACCTTTACCCCACAATTGGTCTGACCTGCGTCAACCCCAATAAAGGTCGCGCAAGCCTACATTAATAGCGATCTTCTTGCAAGCCCCACTTTTTAGGTTAGGCGTCGAATGCTCTCATTACTCTATCTGAGACTATGTCAAAATCGGCATTGCCGTCGACCTTGACATACAGACCACGTTTAGCAAAAAAATCAATCACAGGCTCTGTTTCTTCTCTATAAATCCTGAGCCTTACCTTGATTTTCTCTTCCACATCATCTGGCCTACGCACTAGCGTTCCGCCACATTTATCGCAAATTCCAGCCTTCTTAGCCGGCCTACTAGCCTTATGGTAGCTTGCTCCACATTGCCCACAGGTTTCCCTGCCACTCAAACGCTCAACAAGGGTCTTTTCCCCAACATCAATGTGGACAACAGCTGCTAAATCCTTACCTACCAGCTCCATTAAATCGGAAGCTTGACGTAAGGTCCGCGGGTAACCATCCAAAATAATGTTTGTATTACCCAAATCGCTAAGGCCGCTTTTTATCAATTTCAGCAGCAAATCATCAGGGACAAGCTCCCCTCGATTCATAATATCCTTAGCAAAATTTCCTAAGGCTGTACCATCTGCTATTTGCTTTCGTAGATAATCACCTGTCGACAACTTAGCAAGCTTTCTCTTAGCAACAATCAGGTCACACTGAGTGCCTTTACCAGCACCCGGCGGCCCCATTAACACAAAGATCATGCGCCTCCTCGTCGAGGTTTGATCCTGCCCTGCTTAAGAAAAGCATCATAACGCAATGACTGCCGGTGAGCATCGATCTGCCTAAAGGTTTCCAAAGCAACACCAACAACAATCAAAAGCGATGTACCGCCAAAATAAAATTGAACGTTGAACTTTCCTGTCAAGATCGTCGGCAATACACAAATAGCAGCTAAATAAATCGATCCAGCTAATGTCAACCTATGCAATACTTTATGCAAGTACTCACCTGTCCTAGCTCCAGGACGAATACCAGGAATAAAGCCCCCATGCTTCTTCAAATTTTCTGCTACATCATCTGATTTAAAGGTAATGGATGTATAAAAATACGCAAAAAAGATAATCAAAGAAACATAAACGGTATTATATAACCAACCACCAGCACCAAAAGTCATATTAATAAATTCTGATAGCCTATTGTTAGGGCTAATTGCTGAAATTGTCAGCGGAAACTGTAGCAAAGAACTGGCAAAAATTGGTGGAATCACACCAGCTGTATTTACGCGAATAGGCAAATTCGAATTTTGGCCACCATAGACCTTACGGCCTACTTGCCTTTTTGCATACTGTACCGGAATATTACGCGCACCCTGCTCAACGAAAACAACCCCGGCGCAGACTAAAACACAAATAGTGCTTATCAAAAGAATGCGGAACATATCCATCTCTTGATTGCTATATGCGCTATAAGTATTGCTAATAATACCTGGTAGCCCAGATACAATTGATGAGAAAATAATGAGTGACATACCATTGCCAACACCTTTTTCTGTTATCTGCTCACCTAGCCACATAACAAAGGCTGTACCTGCTGTTAGAGAAATCACAGACATGATCTTCCACATAAGGCCGCCGTGCATGACTAAAGGCTGCCCTTGGTAGTCCGTGCTTGATAATGTATTTGCAAGCATAAACCCTTGAATCAAGGCCAAGACAACAGTACCATAGCGTGTATATTGGGTGATTTTTTTTCTACCCGCTTCGCCTTCCTTAGATAAGATCTCCAAGTGAGGCACAACTACGGTTAAAAGCTGAGCTATAATGGATGCAGAAATATAAGGAGTTACTCCCAGAGCAAAGATACTGAATCGCTCTAGAGCACCGCCTGAAAACATATTAAACATGCCAAGCAAATTACCACCCTGGCCGCGAAAGAATTCGCTTAAAGAGTATGTATTAACGCCTGGAATAGGAATGTGAACACCTACGCGGTAAAGCGCAATGAAGAACAGCGTGAAAAGAATTTTTCGTTGCAGATGATTGATTCTTCCTTCTGGAAGCTTCTGAATAGTGCTCGCCATAACTTCCTCACAGGGAACGTTTAACTATTTTTAACAACCAAGCTGATAGAACCACCATTTTTCTCAATCACACCCCTAGCTTGAGCGCTCACTTTATCAGCTTTTACATTCAGCTTTTTAGTCAACGATCCATTGGCAAGGATTTTAATCGGTAACTTTACTTTATGCAGCAGTCCTTTTTCGACTACTGATTTTTCATCGACAGTTTCGCCATTAGCAAACACTTCAAGGTCACCGACATTAATTACATGATATTTCTTCATGTTAGGATTGCTAAACCCAAATTTCGGAATACGACGATAAAGTGGCGTTTGACCACCTTCAAAGCCAAAGCGAACACCACCACTCTTACGAGCTTTTTGTCCTTTGTGGCCTTTACCGGCTGTTTTTCCCAGACCGCTACCAATACCGCGACCAAGTCTCTTTGTACTTTTATTTGACCCTTCTGCTGGGCTTAGATTACCTAAGTTTTTCATATGTCTGCCTATGTGTTACTACTTAAATCAATTCAACGTCGACTAAGTGTCTTACCTTATTAACCATGCCGCGAATGCAGTTATTATCTTTAAGGATATTGCTTTGACCAATCCTTCTCAAGCCTAACGCTCTCACGACCTTAATGATCTTCTCTGGGTTACCAATCATGCTTTTTACTTGCACAACTTTAATCTTTGTTGTCATATCTTAATCCTTCCCTATTGGGCTACTGCTTCAGTTTTTGCGGTAGCTGATCGGCGTACTTGTAAAAATTCTTCTACTGAACGCCCTAAACGCTTGCCGTATTCTTCAGCTCGTACCATTTGGCCAAGACCATCAACTGCAGCTCTAACAACGTTATGAGCATTCTTAGAACCGTGGATCTTACAAACCACATCTTTTAAACCGCTGAGCTCGATGATAGTACGCACCGCTCCACCAGCAATAATACCCTTACCGCTTTTTGCTGGGTACATTCTTACTTTTGAAGCACCAAAACGACCATCTACTTCAAAAGGCAAAGTTCCATTAACTTGCGCAACTTCAAACATAGCCTTACGCGCTTGCTCAGAAGCTTTCTTAATCGCGTCTGGCACTTCGTCTGCTTTGCCGACACCAAAACCAACTTTGGATTTCATGTCGCCAACCACAACCAAAGCGGAGAAGCTGAAACGTCGGCCACCCTTTACTACTTTAGCAACACGGTTAACAGCC
>CALBMD010000384.1 GCA_937896265.1 uncultured Pseudomonadota bacterium | reverse complement strand
CCGGTGATCACATCGATAGAGGGACGCTGCGTGGAAAGCACAATATGGATACCAGAGGCACGTGATTTTTGCGCTAGCTGAACTAAAGGCAGCTCAATCTTTTTCTGAGTCATAAGAGCTAGTTCAGCATATTCATCAATGACTAACACGATGTAAGGGAACGCTTTACTTGGTCGCGCTGCATTGTAAGTAACAATGTCTCTTGTCTTAGCTTCTGCCATCATACGGTAGCGCTGATTCATTTCATCTACCAACTTATCCATAACTGCCATAGCCCCATCAGGGGTTGTAATAATCGGATGTAAAAGATGTGGCAAACCACCATAAGGAGCAAGTTCAAGCATTTTAGGGTCAATGAGAACTAACCGTAGCATAGAATTAGGTGTCGACACCAAAAGGCTGCAGAGAAAACAGTGAATACCAATCGACTTGCCAGAACCTGTTGAACCAGCTATCAGCAAATGTGGCAATTTAACTAAGCTTTCATGGACTACCCGGCCAGAGACATCTTTACCTATAATGAAGTTAAGAGGCTCTTTAGAAGAGTGAAAACCCTCATCTTGGATCAAATCACCAAAGAGAATAACCGGCCTTTGATCGTTAGGGATTTGAAAGCCTACAGATTGTAGCTCTGGCATGGGCAGCACAGAGAGCGTTTCAACTTGTAGGCGCAGAGCTAGATCTTTAGCAAGACCAACTATTTTTGCTTGGCGAATGCCATCCCGCGGGCGAAAGGCAAAAGTACTTACCACTGGCCCGACTTGAATATCAGCAATCGTACCTTCGATATCAAAACCTGCCAGAGCATCAAGTAACAGCTCTGCTCGGCGATTAAGAAGGGTGCTATCACCCACAGGGGTAACAAAACGCCGGCTGGTTTCAAAAGCATCCGTGATTTGAGCAGCAACTTCTGCAGGCTTTGCTCTTGGAAAAATCTTGCGCAGGGAAAATTTAGGCAAGTAAATAGGTAGCACGATACGTCGCTGACTGAGCAAAAAGAAACACAAGCCAGCACATGTAAAGAGCACTGCCAATGTTCCTAGAGGACCAAGATAAAGAGCTAAGATCTTATCGAGATGCTGACCTAACTGGCCACCGCTGGCAATCATACGACCCTGAAAGCTTACCCAGGGAACAATCTTTTGCAAAAGCACACAAAATAGTAATAGGCCACCCACCCCTCCGGCAGTAAAGAGGCGTAGGTTTTTACGGCGGCTTAAGTAAGGATAAATAGCTATAATAGCCAGCATCAACCCTAAACCATAGGCAGGTAGACCAAGGCTTAACAGCAGCTGAGTGCCAATAACCTGGCCAAAGATCCCCATTTGATTAGCTTTTGCACTGGGGTTATAGGAATAAAGAGCCAAAAGGATAAAGACACCTGTAAAAGCGAGCACTAAACGTAAAAAATCTGGATAATAGATGGCAAAGGGGCTAGAGCGACGAATAGGTCGCCGCTTTTTAACGCGTGGGACAGATCTTGCTTTTGGTTTTGTTGCCACAGCTTATTATCGCTGGATAATAAACCTATGTCGCGGTGGTGAAGTTACCTAGTCGATTTTTAGGGGAAATTGATGCTAGAAGTAGCATGCAGGCTTATTGCTGCTGATGCTTACGATGATACTCTTTAATACATTGACAAAAAGGGCACGGCAGCAACAATGGAGCCATGAGCATAGCAAAGTTGCAACCTGGCAGATCTGGAGTTTGTATAGGTAAAGAGTTATATAAGCTATATAGTAGTGGCTGGAGCAGCGGAGCTGCACTTTGTTCTAGAGCTATTTTTTCCTGATGACGCTCTCTCATCCGCTCTAATTTTTGATAATGCGTACGTGCTTGAACATTAGAGCGAGTACCAACATACTTAGCTATTTTTTTCCAGTCTCGACCATGAATATCGAAAGCCGTTTCAAAAAGGGTATGTTCATCCTCTGTCCAGCGTCCTTGGTTATATTCACAATTACTGCGATTATTTTGAGAAGCGTTGGTAAAATATGTCGCAAATAAAATAGAAACGATGAGTAAAATACGAGTCCTAATAGCCATTCACAAACCTCCAACATTAGATGCAACACAAATAGAACCGCAATCTATTTTATAAGATTAAAAAACACAATCTTAAGAAGTTCCAGACAAATAAAAATTGACAGATCCACTAAACGAACTCGGATCACTGACTTTTTCAGATAAAAGTAATGCAGCCCTCTCTTCTGAGCTAGCAGTAACAAAAAAGTTCTGCTACAACCACGCTGCAAAAACCACAAAAAACGAGGGAAAAATGCTTAAAAATCTTCTTCTAACTCTCTATCTGACGCTCTTATTTGAGTGTCCAATGCTTGCTTCTTCTCTTAATAAAGAGCTTCTTGAAAGTATAAATTCGACATTAGAACAAGAGCTTACTAGGCAAGATGCCCCCTCTAGCTACCACGAATCCTTTGCTACCTGGCGAGATAGCTACCAAGATCTAGAAGAAAAAGCTGAAAGCGAAGATATTTTAGAATTTGCTAAAAGCATAAACACATCTCTTAAATCCATGAAGCAAAGCCACTTGAATTTTTATCACTTAGAGGGAGAGGACGAAAGTAGCCGAAAAATAATTGGATTTTATTCAGAAATCCGAAAAACTCAAGAAGGTAATGACGCAAGGATTGTTGTTCAAGTAGATCCCTTCTCGCCAGCAGAAACTGCTGGCATTCAAGTTGGTGATGAAATCATTAAGGTTCAGAACGACTCCGTTGCTTCTGCCATAATCCAATTCATATCGACCAAAGAAAAAGACAGCAAGCTAGCTCTTCAAAAGGTCCAGGTCACATTGATATCAGAGGATGAATTAGACTCTCCTCATTGGCGCGAGATCGAATATGGCGGCACAAAAGCAATTTATCTTGCAATACCTAGTTTTAGTGAGAGCTATGATCGCTCGACTGTTAACAACGCTTTTAAAGCAGCCAATGAGGTAGCTTCAAAATTTATTATTGTTGACCTACGTGGTAACACAGGAGGAAATTCATACCACTTTCTTTCGAACCTCCTCCCACCTGAGACTCATATAGAAACCAACGTTGGAGAGCAAAGCGATAAAACCAAAGAAGAAAATAGATCAGAAAACAAGCGACAAAGACTGTATGAAGAAAATTGCCTTGCAGAAGCAAAAGAAGTCTATCTTCACAATTATTCTCATCGTTCAGAGTTTCATGGCAGTATTGCCATAATTGTCGGCTCCCACTCCCAAGATGGATATCTGACATCCTGTGCTGCAGAGATTGCAGCAATAGTCCCAAGAGAGATTTTTGAAAAGAAGTTTCATGCTCAATTAGGAATACAGATAGGTGAAAACTCCGACATGTCAACACTTTTTCCAGATCAAATTGAATTTTTCGGAGAAACAGGTGGGCGCACTCAGAGCTGTGGTAGCAACACTTACTATGCTTTAGAAAACAAACTTATATTAAACTATCCTCTATATGAGATCTATACCCCTGTTTTTAACAGGCACATGGAAGGACGTTGCTTCAAGGGCGTTAAAGTGGGCAAAAAGACAAATATGATAGATGAAGCTTTTAAATGGTTCCATCGGATTTCCCAATCAAACATCTTATTCAAACGCCCGCACTATATCGATGCTAAAACCTATGCTGAATTACTAAGAAAAGCTGCAAAAGTAGAAACACAGGATTGGAACTTAGACGAGAGGAAAGCCTTAATGCGCTTTGTAGATTTTTTCATCCCAGAAAAAAATCAGAAGCCTAAACCCTTTGCTGAAAAAGACTATGAAAAACTGAATAAGCAATTAAGACAAGTTGTAGAAAGCTTTAGCCCCAAGCTCACTCAGTTCTATGACTTAAAAGATATTTTTGATCCTAAGCAGATGAGAAAGCCTTCAAGAGATGGTAGCTCAAACGAAACTTTCACCTCTTTGGAGCTAATGCAAAAGGATCTAGAGACTGCACTGTCTGAGTTTCTGAAACGAAGAATATGGAGCCACTGAGCGGAATCGAACCGCTGACCTGCGCATTACGAATGCGCTGCTCTACCGACTGAGCTACAGTGGCAAGAAAAGTTTTATTAAAACCACGTCATAAAGCGACCAGAACGAATCTTAGGAATCCAAACGCCTTCTGGCCAATCAAGCGATAGATAGATAAACTTCGCCTTACCCTTGATGTGGCTATAAGGGACAAAACCCCAAGACCGGCTGTCAGAGCTAGCTTCCCGGTTATCACCCATAAAGAAATACTGACCTTCTGGCACAGTGTAAGTTTGAACGTCTCCTAGTTCAAAATGACGTCCACGTTGCACTGTATAGCTCTTAGTAGGTGCAATTTCGGTATATTGCCCACCAC
>CALBMD010000383.1 GCA_937896265.1 uncultured Pseudomonadota bacterium | reverse complement strand
ACTAGCCAGCCTAAAACAGACTCTAAACCAAGATCCGCTGCGTTTTGCATCCCAGGTTTTGGGACCGCCGGTTACCAAAACACCCACTTATGCTAACTTTGCTATGGGTAAAGATCAAACCAAGGGCAATCTAACTTTAGATATTGCAGGACATAAAGCTGGGCTTTGGTGTGATCATGGCACGGGTGAGGGTGGGGATTTGGTATCTTTATATGCTAAGCACTATGGCTTAAATTATATTACAGCTGCTAAGAAATTATTTTCTGAACGTAATATTAAAGAGATCGCACCGTTAGCATTGACCAAAGCAAATCTTGCAACTAACAAATTACAACAGAAAAATGAAGAGTTGGCACGGGCTAAAAGTATTAAAATCGCTACCCAACTATATAACTCTGCGCAACCAGTTGCTGGGACATTGGCAGAAAAGTACTTGAGCAATGTGCGTGGTATTAAGTTTGGGATCCCTGAAGATTTTAAATATTTATCTCGATGTTGGCATAAAGATCTGCATACACGTAAACCTGCTTTGTTAATACCAGCATATGATGAAAACGGAAAACTGCAAGCAGTTAATAGAATCTATTTAAGCCCTACGGCTCACAAATTAAATGTTATGGTTAAAGCCTCAAGTGATGCCATAATGCAAGCCACCCAAAAGGCAGTTCTTGGTCCAAGCAAATCAGCTACAGTTTTTATAAATAAGGTTAAAGGCTGTCCAGTTACCTATTTAACCATCGGTGCGGAAAATGCGTTATCGATTAGACAAAGTGTATCCAACGCCAACATTAGTTCTTGCTTTGGTATTGGACAATTAAAAAACATAACGCTGAGTCCAGAGACTAAAACAGTAATAATATGTGCTGATAATGATGGTGCAAACCTGGCAACTAAAAAAGCGCTACAGCAAACCATTGCCCAATTTTTAAGTGCTGGACTTGAAGTAAAATTAGCTTTGCCACTAAATAGAGATCCATCAGCTAAATATGATTACAACCAAATGTTAACTGACAGAGGTGCGGGCAGCGTAACTACCTCGATCTCTCAAGCTGTTTACCTAAAAAACATTAGCGATCTTGGTGGAGATAAAACACCTTTACACCAATCTTTTAGTCGTTTAGCTGATAAACAATTTAGTAAAAATATTGACTCTGTAAATAAAATTTTGGATGTGGAACGAGAGCGATAGAATAAAGCTTTCCCAACTTAAAAAAGCTTCAGCCTAAACAGTTTCTGTCTCAGCTGCCGCACTTTCTAAATCTTTTTGGTAAATAGCAAAAGCCTTTTTACAAATATCGTCACCCTTTTCATGCGTTTGTTTTAGAAATAATTCCAACATAACCATGGTCAAAATGGAAGCCTTCGTTGCCTTTGCTTGTAAGCTAACATGCTCCATTTCAGAGCCTGTTTTTTCCATTTGCATAGCCGTGTGGAGCAGCTCTTGTACTATCTCGCTCTTATTTTTGGCCTTAGTTGTTTTGCTGTTGATCCACTTAATAATCTTAGGATCTAACCTTAATGACAGAACTTCCTTTCTCATGTTGCCCCCAAAAATTTTAAATTTATGTAATAAAAAACGTATACATTTTTGTATACTATTGTATACCAAATGTATACATATCGTATACTTATATACAAAGTATACCGTACAAGCAAAACTTGTAAAGGATAGGGCTAACAGTATACATATGTATACGATTTGGCGCGAAAAATACAGGTGTATACAAACAGATTTAAATTGTAATACACTATTTGTGTAAGCCTTGGTATGTAAGGGATGTAGTGTATGACACCGCGTGCGTCAGGTGTGAGGGAGAAATTAGTTAGTTGCATAGTTTGCTTGGGTTGGGGTCTTAAAGTTTTATGGACTAATTTTTAGGTGGAAATTTTTACTATTTTTCGGGTGAGCCAGCTGGCGAGGGCCTCCTAATAAGCGAAATAAACCACGTCTTAAAAATAGTATACTAGCAAATGCTCTGGCTAAATTTAAGCAATATTGTTAAGATAAACTAGAGTTTGTTGGGAGAATGTAGAATATTTTGGCGGGAGCTGTAGCGTGGGAACTTATTTGGTAACTGGCATTATACATAGAGTACAGGTTTCAAGGCGCGATGCGGAATATCAAAAGTTATCTATAGAGCTTATTGAGCAAGCCTTGCGAAGGGAGTTTAGTTTAGAAAATACTATTTTCAGTGAGGATGACAAGACCTTTGCATGGCACATAAAACCGTCCATGCTAGAAGGAAATTTCGCAGAATTCTTACAGGCTCAATATGAAATGTACGACTATACAAAGACGAATAAAGTGCAGCCCTTGATTGACAAAATTAAAGAGGCGCAGAATGGAGAAGAAATAATAGCGCTCGCTAAAAGCGGCTTCTCTTCAAATTTTCAGATGGTGGAGCATCTGAGCCAGTGTATACAAGTAGAAAGACCTGATGGCTTTGCGTACAGCCTTGCGGTCTACTATCGCTTGATGGCATTTTTTATAGATGGAAAAATTATAATGGAATGTTATGACAACATCTTACATTATTTTGAAAAAAATATAAGACTACAGATGGCTACTTATCCAGTAGTTAATTGCCTTAAAGTTTTAATAACGGAATAAAAATGGAAAAAATTAGTCCGCGAATTGACATAGCCTTCAAAAAAATCTTCGGGGTAGAAGAGAATAAAGATTTACTCATTTCCCTGATTAACTCGATTGTCTCACCAAACGACAAAGTCTCAGAAATTACTTTGCTAAACCCATATAACGCAAAAAATTTTAAAAAAGACAAACTATCGATTTTGGACATTAAGGCTCAAGGCATGGATGGTAAAAAGTTTAATATTGAAATCCAAATTACTGATGAGGCTGATTATGATAAACGGGCGCTATATTACTGGGCTAAACTTTATGCGGAACAATTGCAGGCACGTGGCACCTATTCGCAACTAAATAAAGCCATTGGCATTCATATTTTAAATTTCCTCTCCATTCCAGAGGCCCCTAATTACCACAATGTATTCCATATCACCGAACGTGATAGTGGCTTTCTATACTTTAAAGATTTAGAGCTACATACCATTGAATTAAAAAAATTTACCAATGAGAGCGAAGAATTAGTTGACCTTGTGGCAAAGGTTAAGAGCTCGCTAGATGTTTGGTCTGCCTTTCTAACTCGTCATGATTTATTACAGGCAGATAATCTACCAGCGGCATTAGATAACCCTGGCCTTAAAAAAGCGCTATCGGTGTTAGATGTTATGAACTTTAACAAGGATGAAAGAGAGGCTTATGAAGCTCATCTCAAATGGATGCGTACTGAAGCTAGTGGCATAAAGAAAGCTGCTTCCGATGCCTTGGCTGAGGGCATAGAGATCGGCAAAACTGAAGGCATAGAGATTGGTGAAGATAAAGCGACTATTAGGATAGTTAAAAATATGCTTACAGAAGGCGCGTCAATAGATATGATCGTCAAGGTTAGTGGTTTGACCAAGGAACAAATCGAAAAGCTATAGGCATACGCTAGATTCAACTCATGCTTCCGGTGTGCGAGGCTATCGGAACTAAAAAATAATCCGATTGCATTAAGCAAATTAGGTGTAGTAGCATGTAATTATCAACGGAAAAAGATAACACCGGATGTTTAGGGGGGGGTTGTCTTGTTGCAAGTAAATAAAAGTAATTCCAATAATGTAACGCAAGCCGGTTATTTTTTCTGCTCAAATCATAAACCACTTACCTCCCAAACAATAATAAACGCACAAAATTTATTGCAAGACAATTGCGACAAGAGTCTTGTTTTTACAGCATTAATAATAGCTTTAGGTGATTTAATATGATGCAAAGACAAGTCACTAAAGCTATGGTTGAGGATGATAAAGAACGAAGGGCGGAAATCAGCGCGCCGCAAGCACCACCTAGCTACATTTGCTCAATTACAGGTCAAATAATGAGAGAGCCTGTCTTTGCTTTAGATGGGCACACCTATGAGCGTGAAGCAATTAAGCGATGGCTTAAGAAGCATAATACCAGCCCCAAAACTGGAGCCACTCTTAAGAGTAAAATTTTAACTGATAATCATGATAAAAAAAGTGACATAGCTGAATTTCTGCAAACACACCCAGAGCTTTATGCTGGGGAAGAAGTCTATTTGCCGAGGTCTTGGGTTAAGAGAATGGTGGCGGCTATCAAGACCAATGATATTGCTGAGGTCAAAAAATGGTTAGATAGAGACCCACGTTTGCTAAGCTTAGACTTAGAAAAAGATTATACTGCATGGCATTTGGCCAGTGAGTTTGGCTCTGTGGAGCTAACTAGCGTAATTTTGGAGCAGTTACAAAAAAGAAAACAGCTTAATCACTTAATAGCCCATCCAACGGTGGCTAATTTCAAACCGCTATATTTAAACGTGTTATTGCAAAAAGTATTGGAAGAGGGAGATAAGCCGCAAAGTTCTTTATTGTTAAAGCTAGGAGCAGTACTTGAGCTGCCTAATGTGACAGCCAGAGCTATTGCAGAAAGAGACATTATAGAGTTACAAACTGTGATTGGTAATCATGAAGCTGTAAGTTGTGAGGAATTAGACTTATTTTGGCGTCAGCATGAACATTTAAATACGCAAATAAATAACTTGTTGTTGGAAGCTGAAAAATTAAAGGTTGAAAGGACATACTTAGCTGATTTGTTGCAATGGGCGGGTGAATACCAAGAACATGTGGTTTTGAATAATGATAAAGCGTTTGCTTTTTATCATCGTAGTCTGCAATTAAGACAGGCTCTTCTTACTGGAAATAACGCCGATGTTGCACAGAGCTTGTATAACATTGGTTGTGTTTATTACAACAAGGCTAAATATTCAAAGGCTCTAAGGTATGCAGAAAAATCTCTAGGCATGCGTCAGGCTGTGTATGGAGATAAGCACCCAATATTTGCCAAGAGCTTGAATTTTATTGGTAACATTTATAATTTTCAAGGCGATTACGCACAAGCGCTCAAATATTATAGGCAAAGCTTAGCAATAAGCAAAGCCATTTATGGAGATAGTCATCCAGCTGTGGCTTCAAGTATTTACAACATGAGCAACATTTTTTCTAAAGCACATGGCGACAGGGAGTTATTGCTTTTAGTAAATCACGTATTAAATGATTATGAAGAGGATGATACCTCTAGCGATAACTTATGTAGAGATATAAATAATACAAAGGAATACATGTACTATTTAATGATCATGCTGGCAATCTCTTTTATCCCACCTTTGAATGATTTTCAAATATCTCGAAACCTGGTTATAGCTTTAAACAAAGTTCTAACTGCTAAAGACAATAGTGATTTTATTTTAAGTACGGAAGAAAAAGAAGATTTTAAAACTTTAGATTCTATGTTTGGCTATAGAGATTTTTTGACCATTTTAGACAAATTGCGTCTGCTGGTTACCAATAATAGCACCATGCGTGAAGCTGT
>CALBMD010000382.1 GCA_937896265.1 uncultured Pseudomonadota bacterium | reverse complement strand
CATACGAGATAACGTGATGTGACTGGAGTTCAGACGTGTGCTCTTCCGATCTCTAGATGTCAGTTCCTTAAACTGGCGGCCAAGCTTTAAAACAGCAATGCACCAAAAGCTTAATAAGCTGCCTAAGGCGAACGCTACATAAACAAAACTAGCTGAAAGGTTGCCAACAAATAAGAACAAACCTTGAAGAATTACAGCGCCACCTGATTTACCAAGCCTTGAACCAACGCCGTCAATGGCTGCTTTACTTCGCATTTTTGCATCGTTATCAAGAGGAATAAAGGCGATTTCTTTTGAGACATCAAATAAAGAATATTTCGATGCTCGAGCAAAAACATTCTGTAAAGAGCCAAAAAATGTCGACAAACTTAGCATCGACACGCCAAAAATTGCCGCAATGTTAGACTCATATGGCAGATCAAAGATTAAAAAAGCAAAGAAGATAATGCTTGTTACAAGGATGACAATAGGAGTAATCATCGCTGTTGTTGTCCAGCCAAATTTGCGGATCAAGTTAGAGCTAATGAAGAGATCAGAAAAAATAGCTAACAGGGATGTAACAATCATCACCTGGCTCATGTAAGAGCCAAAATCTTTTGGATCTGGACAAAGTTTGTGAACCTCCCCCTTCCAAATAACCTCTGTTAGATTGATCGAGATATTATAAACAATGACGATGATAGCCATGTTTCGGATGTATTTAAACTTCAAAAGATATTGAATACTCTCAAAAAAGCCCATTTTCTTTTTGGAGCTTGACTTAGCAAAAGCAAGCTCATTAGACTCTTTTGTAAAAACATTATTCTCAAGCCACCAGAAGATGGCGATGCTAATTACACCTGCCGCTAATACGACCCAACCCATAAGAAAAAGCGATTTTTCCCAAGAAGTTGCGAGAAAAGGCAAATCGAAAAAAGTTGGATTGTCTGCAGCCCATAAGAAAATGTGGGGGGCAAAAAAACCTGAGCTATTAGCAGCTACACCAAAGAGGGGATAGAAGCGTTTTGCCTCTTCAATGCCGATAGCTCTGTTAGCAAAGCCCCAAAAGAGCACAAATAAAACTATCGACCCCCATAATTCAGCCATCGTGTAGAAGATGGCAAGAGGCCAGTAACGTACAACTTCGATGAGGCCATGCAGGCCTGATGGCAAAATCCCACTGAGTTTTTGGGCGACAGAATGAAGGAAGAAAATCTCGCGAAGTGGGAAGAGAATGATTAGAAAAGAGCCAATGCTCACTAAAAAAATGGACATTAAGGTGTAAAACACACGCTTTTGGCTGTACTTTTGTGATAAAAATGTGAAGAAGGCTGTCATAAACACAGCCATAGGAAACATCACCCAGACCTTAATAAAGGGGATGGCCTCAGCGCCTGCAGCAGACACAATAATACTATCTTTGATTGTCTTTAAAAGATTGTAGTTAATCGTCAAAAAGAAGTTCATAAAAAACATAGGGAGGAATTTTTTGAACTCAGAAGAGCGAACAGGAAACAAGAAATCTAGATAACCCTTCAGTTTAGCCGCTATGCTCATTAAAGTTCTCGCTATGCTTATGAAAAGAAATGCTAATCTACAGATTTCTAAATATTGCTGTTAAAGGCTGATTGTTTTGCCTTGCCTTTTCCAGTTGGCGACAGTATGCAGAAAGATGGCTAAGAAAGCAAATGAAATCATCTCTCGCAATTCTCAGGAAAAGCCTTTAAATATTGAGCTTTAGAGGATAAAGCCCTGCGACTTAAGTATTAATGGCAAAGAATTTTCCAAGAAATCTATGATTGCTAATCATTAACCAGGGTGCGATTAGCAAAGTACATAAATTTCTTACAAAGACCAAGTTTCTTTAGAAATCATCATCAAAACCTAACCCACCTTCAATGCCGATTTGATACGCAGCAACTCGGCGTTCGAAAAAGTTGGTCAGCTCCTGGACGTCTTGCAACTCCATAAAAGGGAAAGGGTTTTTGGCATTAAAGATAGGGGTAATTGTTAGTTTTATTAGCCTTTGATCTGCGATGTATTCCAAATATTGACGCATGTCTTGTTTAGAAAGACCAACAACCCCAATATCAAGGACATCTTCTGCAAACTGCATTTCACACTCAATAGCTTCATTTATCATGGCAATGATTTCATGGCGCATGCTGTTATCGAGCAAATCAGGTTCTTCTGTGCGGCATTGCTTGATAACTTCAAAAGCAAAGTTCATGTGGCAACTTTCATCTCTAAATACCCAATTTGTGCCAGTTGCTAGTCCATGTAACAGTCCCTTTGATCTAAGGAAATAGACGTATGCAAAGGCAGCAAAGAAGAATAAGCCCTCTATGCAGGCAGCAAAGCAGATGAGATTAAGAAGAAATTGCTTACGGTGTTCCCTGGTTGTAAGGCTCTTGAGATCCTTAATAGAATCGATCCACTTAAAGCAAAATTCACCTTTTTGTTTGATTGAAGGGATGCTTTCAATAGCTGTAAAAGCTTTGTTGCGTTCTTCTTCGTTGGGTAGATAAGTGTCTAAAAGGGTTAGATAAAATTGAACATGCAAGGCTTCTTCGTAGAGCTGCCTTGAAAGATACATGCGGGCTTCGGGGGAATTGATATGTTGATAGAGATTGAGCACTAAATTGTTGGCAACAATAGAGTCCCCTGTTGCAAAAAAAGCTACTAATCGGTTGATCAAGTGGCGCTCGCCAGTGCTCAGTCGAGCTAGGTCAGTCAAATCAGAGCTAAAATCTACTTCTTCGACAGTCCAGGTGTTTTTAATAGAGTCCTTGTACATGCTATAAAACCGAGGGTATCGCATTGGTCGCAGTGTAAGTTCAAAGCCAGGGGAAAGTAGCATGGTATCTCCAATCAATGAGCAACATTAGGTGCAGGATTCACAAGCTTGCGGATTTTCCAGTGAGCAAGCGATAGCCTCGCTTTGCGAAACAGTGGCTTTATTGATCCTTGTCTTGCCGCGGGACCTGAAATAATACAGGGTTTTTAGCCCTTTTTTCCAGGCATAAACATACATGGACGAAACTTTCCCTAGCGTTGGGTTTTCGAGAAATAAGTTGAGCGATTGGCTTTGGTCGATATAGGCGCCCCTGGCGCTTGCTAAATCAATAAGAGCCTTCTGTGGAATTTCCCAGACAGTTCGGTATAAATTTCTGATAGCAAAAGGGATTTCTTCAATATCCTGGATAGAACCTTCACCCAATTTTATTTTTTGCTTAATAGCATGCGTCCATAAGCCTGCTTTGCGTAGGTCTTTTACTAAATAAGGATTGATTTGCAAAAACTCTCCAGAAAGAGTCTCTCTTTTAAATAGATTTGATATTTGCGGTTCAATGCACTCAAAAGCGCCGGCAATAGACGCAATAGTTGCGGTAGGTGCAATAGCTAATAAAAGCGAGTTACGTAGACCGTGGGTTTTGATCTCTTCTTTTAAATTATTCCAGCGAGCGGTATCACTTGGTGAGATATGCCAAAAGTCAAATTGTAGATGGCCAAGGCTTGCTCGTGTATCCTTAAAATTCTCATGAGGCCCATCCTTTTTAGCTAACTCACAGGAAGCAAGAAGAGCGTTGTAATAAATTTCTTCTTGTATCTTAGTAGATAGAGCTAAAGCTTCCGCTGAGTCAAAAGGCAGTTTTTTGGCAAAGAAAACATTCTGCAGACCCATAATGCCTAGGCCAACTGGTCGCCATTTATTATTGGAGCTTTTGGCAGTGGTAATTGGGTAGAAGTTAATGTCGACAACCCGATCAAGGAATTTTACAGCTTCTTGGACATTTTTACCTAAAAGAGCAAAGTCAAATTCACCTTCAGTATCTAAATACTGACTTAGATTAATAGAGCCAAGATTACAAACAGCTGTTTCTTTGTCTTTAGTGACTTCGATAATTTCTGTGCATAAATTAGACAGATGAACGACGTTTTCAGCTCTTAGAGTCTGATTTGATTTTCTGTTAGAGGCGTCTTTGAATGTCATCCACCCGTTGCCAGTTTGAGCGAGGGTCTTCATCATTTGTGCATAGAGATCGCGAGCTTTGATTTGCTTTGTATAACGTTGTTTAGTTTCGGCTTCTTGATAAGCTTTGTCAAATTCATGGCCATATAAGTCGCAAAATTCAGGGACTTCTTTGGGATCAAATAGCGACCACATCTCATCTTTTTCCACTCGTTCCATGAATAGATCAGGTATCCAGTTAGCTAAATTGAGATTGTGGGTACGAAGCGATTCATCGCCAGTATTGTCTCTAAGGGATAAAAACTCCAAGATGTCTGCGTGCCATGTTTCAAGATAGACGCAGGCAGCTCCTTTGCGTTTGCCGCCTTGATTTACCGCCGAGACAGAAGAATCTAAGGTTTTTAAGAACGGGACAATGCCATTGGACTTGCCATTGGTGCCTTTTATCAGTGACCCTCGACTACGAACGCGGGTGAAGGATACCCCTATACCACCTGCAAACTTTGATAGCAGGGCAATATCAGTATACTTGCTATAGATGGCCTCTAGATCATCCTTTGGTGAGTCCAAAAGGTAGCAAGAAGACATTTGAGGGTGTCTTGTTGCCGAATTAAAAAGAGTAGGGGTAGATGGTAAATATTGAAAAGAAGAAATGAGCTTATAAAAGCTAATGGCTTCGTCTGCTGTTTTAGATAACCCACAGGCTACTCGCATAAAGAAAAACTGGCTGTTTTCCATAACTTTGCGAGTGGTAGGATTTTTCAAAAGATAACGATCATAAACAGTGCGTAAGCCAAAATATTCAAAAAGCTCATCGTGGTTGTAGGAAAGGGCGGCAGTTAACTTGGAAATATTTTCCTTTACAAATCGAGCGACTTGTGGATCTATTAACTCGGCGTTTGATCCGGCTTCAATGCTTTCTAGAAAGCTAAAAATATTGTCTGCCTGCAACTCTTCTTCGATATGCATGCTCAGCATGCGAGCAGCAAGCTTGGAGTATTCAGGCTCTTCGCCAATTAGCATAGCAGTCGTTTGCATGAGCCACTGGCTAAATTCGATATGGGTAAGAGTATGGGTAATACTAGAAAAAGCCTTATCAACAAGGATAGCTGGATCTACTACAGGGATCTTTGTACAAAGGGCGCTAATTTTGGCATAAAGAAGTGATCTTGTTAGATACTCAAAAGCACCGTTGCTGTGCACGAGAGTAATAGTTCTTTCTCCAGAGGCCACTTTAGGGATAAAGGCTGCAGGCTGGGCGATCGGCTTTTGAGTAAAGAAATTGGGCAACCGGGAGCTTGAACTTTCAACGGCCATGCTTAGTACCTTTTTTGTTTTTGATAATAAAAATCCTATACATCATTTTTACTGATGCAAGCTCGAATTTTCTACTGTTGTCGTGGTGGTTAGTGGTTCCTAACTGCTCTTACTAAACAGCATATATAGTGTGTCGTTCCTTGGTCAACTACTAAATGTGGTGTGGCACATAAGCGTTTCCTGTAAAG
>CALBMD010000381.1 GCA_937896265.1 uncultured Pseudomonadota bacterium | reverse complement strand
AGGGCTAGAGCATCGTTGCGAGTCCTGGCATCGTAGATCTTGAAAAAATCCTCTTTGAGGCGATAGGCCAAGGCTAGAGTGGGAAAGTTATTGACCCAACCCGTGAGCAATAGCCTTTCTTTCTCTGTCAGGTCAGCTTCACGCTTTAGCAGCGCGAAACGATCATGCATTAAAGTGCGGCGAACTTTGGGCGATAGCTCCGCCTTAAAGCTCTTACGAATGCGTTCTACGGCTTCATTTGCCATTTTGACCACATGGAACTTATCGATCACAATTCTGGCTTGCGGCAAAACCAACCCAACCGCATCTCGGTAGGGCGTCCACATATCCATCGCGACATAAGTGATTTCTTCTTTGTCCTGGAGTCCTGAGAGATATTTAATGATTGTGTCTTTATTCCGATTGGGCAGCAATTCGACCACCGTATTGTTCTGGATATTGGTAATCACGCCCCTTGGTTTAATGAGGTGAATTTCATCGACCCCCATCCATTTAGGGGTTTCAAAGCGGATGGTTTGCTCGAGCTCGTTGATGTAGTCGCGAAAGATATTGCGAACGCTACATTCAGTAATGCCAACTTCCTCTGCAATACTCGCAAAGGTACGCTTAATAGCCTGCTTACCTATCCAGTTCACAAGTCGAGATGTCATTAGGTGGTGAGCATCTACCTCTGGCAAGGCTTCATAAAAAGTTTTATTGCAAGTGCGACATTGAAACCGGCGAGTGTCAATATAGATGCCAACTCGTTTGCCATGAGAAGGAATATCTTTAATGAGCCGCTCTCTTCGACCAAATCCCACGAGAGATTCTGAGCCACAGGTTTGGCAAGTTGAGGGAGCCTCAATTGCCACCGCTTCAATATGGTAGTTATGATCATCGGAATCAATCTTGCAGACCTCGTAGGCTGCAAGATTGAGGATATTGGCAGGCACGACCTTAATTTGACTCTTTGATTATCTGATTATTAATTGGCTGGAGTGGCCGAGCATTCATAGGAAATAACTTCTGAAAATTGACGATTTGCTTCGCTGACATCATATTTGGCCGCTTTAGCACATACCAATCCACTCCCTCACTGCAAGGAGGCGTAGTTAGCGAGCCTGAATAATTGTAGTAAGCAAGGTCCCCATGGATGAGCGACGATGCATCAAACGAGGATTGGAATTCATCTTCTTTTTGCTGCGGGAGTCTAGAAAAAATATCCCTTAAAGCCGTATTTTCTTGACCAGACTCAAAAAATAGCGCAATAACAGCTAACCTCCCATCAGCATTCTTGTGTACTAAATGAGCCTCAATAGGAAAAGATTTTCCATTAACAGTCTCTTCGCTTGGAGTATGAAAGTGGAGCTGTTTTAGGGCGTAAGCACCAGATGGCAAGGTAGTGTCCCGCATTGATTTTTAGTACCACTCCAAGTGAGAGATTTTGATAATCTTTTACTTAAAAAGGAGTTGTACTATGGCCAAACATGGCGTGCGTTTTAAACCTGAGCAAATCGTTTCCCTGCTAAGGCAGATTGAGGTTCTCACTGCCAACGGCAAGACCCTAGAAGAGGCTTGCAAAGCTCTGTCCATTACTATCCAAAGCTACTATCGCTGGAGAAAAATGTACGGCGGCATGAAGGCGGACCAAGCCAAGAAGTTCAAAGACTTAGAGCAAGAGAACGCCAGACTTAAGAGGCTCGTAGCCGATCTCTCCTTGCGAGAAGTCATGCTCCAGGAAGTCATTAAGGGAAACTTCTAAGCCCCACTAGACGTAAAAATGCAGCGCAGCTGCTCATGGATCGCTACAAGATCTCTGAGCGGTCTGCCTGCAGTTTGGTGGGGCTATCGAGAACAGCCTATCGCTATATGCCATTACCACGTGATGATGAGGAACCCTTTAGAGCAGAGATCATCCGCTTAGCTTGCACCTACGGCAGATACGGCTATAGAACAGTAGCCGCTCTGATGCGCAATGCAGGTTGGCAAAGGGCTACGCAGGAACGGGTCAAGCGGATCTGGCAACAAGAAGGTCTTAAGGTACCTGAGAAACAAACCCCTAAAGGACGACTTTGGTTAAATGATGGCAGTTGTTTGCGTCTGCGAGCAACTCACCCAAACCACGTTTGGAGCTACGATTTTGTGTTCGTCAGGGATGCCTATGGTAGAAAGATCCGCATGCTCACCATGATTGATGAATATACCCGCGTTTGTTTAGTGATCCACTGCGCATTGCACATTGGATCTAAGGAGGTGATTGAACAACTAGCCGATGCCATGATCATCCACGGCATCCCAAAATATATTCGATCGGATAATGGTCCTGAGTTCGTAGCCCAGGTATTACGAGATTGGTTAAAAGAGATTGGTGTGCAAACCGCTTACATTGAACCAGGCTCACCTTGGGAGAATGGCTTTTGCGAGAGCTTTAACGGCACCCTAAGAGATGAGCTTCTGAATGGGGAGATCTTTTATAACCTGAAGGAGGCCAAGGTTCTAGTTGAGCAATGGAGGCAGCACTACAACCAAGTAAGACCGCATAGCTCTTTAGATTACAGGCCACCAGCACCGCAGGTGATGCTACCTAAAATTACTCAAATCCAACCGAGTTATATGCAATGATTTAATATAGAAAGACTCTCACTGGCAGTGGTACTAAATTGACAGCGGTTCAAGTTTGCCGCCAATCTCACGATGCTATTCAATGAGTATCCGTTTATGGAGCGTTTTGAAAAAGCGGCCAAATCAGGATTTAAGGCTGTTGAATTTCTTTTCCCATACCCATACTCAGCCGATGAGATAAGACAACAACTTGACAAAAATCAACTTCAATTAGTACTTCATAACTTACCTGCGGGGGATTGGGATGCTGGAGAG
>CALBMD010000380.1 GCA_937896265.1 uncultured Pseudomonadota bacterium | reverse complement strand
GAAATTGCTCGCATCACTTGTGTCATCAAATCATGTACAGGTCGATTTTCCTGCTTAACTGGTAGACGCCTAGCCTGTTCAGCAAGTAAGAGTTGTACAGAGTGAAGGAGGGGATTTACTTCGTTAGTTAGCACATCTTTAGCTGCTAATCCAACATTGATAATTCGATGAAGGTTTTGTTCTACAGATCCGTAGGGGTGCATCCGCAATAGAATATGCTTACGAGCAAGATCCACACGCTTAGCAACTAGTTCAAAATTAAATGGCTTCTCAATATAGTCGAATACTTTATTGCGAATACCTTGAAAAAGATGATCTCGGCTAATCATTCCAGAAATAGCAATACTCAAAACGTTTTGGTTTTTTTCCTTTATCTTCTCAATACAATGAAAACCATCTTGCCCCGGCAAATTAATATCAACCACCGCAATGTCTGGCACGAATGTTTCAAGTGCTTTTGCAAGTTCACTGTAAGATTTAGCACATTCAGTTTGATATTCTGGGTCAAGCGATGTTTTAAGAATTAAAAGGATATCATCATCATCGTCAATAATTAGTACTCGGCGCGCTGGCTCATTTACAGGATCTAATGTCTGCATGGAAGTCCTAACTAAATGATATTCTTTAACTTTGATTATACGTCAGGTAATACAGAGAGAGGATTTAAGGGATATTAAATTTTCTTAACTTGACTTAACTAACTAAGAATACTAATTAAAAACCTTCTATTTGCTTGTCTGCTTAGGAAATATTTACCGCTCTGGTATCTAACCGCAGGTACATTTCACCTTGAAACTGTATTAGAGCATGTGCCTAAACCCTCAGCCATGCAATTGCAGCTCCCATCTTAATAAGAGCAAGATAGTTTCTTACAAGTTTTTCATACCTGATAGCTATTCGTCGGGAGTGTTTGATAAAGGGAAGCAAGAGTGTTGGATTTTTTAAATATGCTATCCAAGCTTTTGGGTAAAGCCAACTTAAAAAGGTTATACGCCAAACGCTATGTAGAGTGAGTTCAAGAGATATAAATTTTCTAACTTGATTCAACCGTCTCTGAGTGGGGGTTTAGATCTACTAAAAGTGTTCAAAATAACGCCAAATAAATAAATCGCAAAACAATTGACTCATGTCCGTATCTATTTTATAAAAATTCAACTTTTGAGAGTTAATTAGGGATAAAAAATTCAAGTGCAAACCCCCGCCTTAGAAAAAAAATTTATCTCAATCGATTTTGATTTCCGCCAAAGTTATTTTATTCAGTTGAAAGGTTTTTTTCACAAGAAATTAGCAAAAGGATTAAGCGAAGATTGCTCTTCTAGGCCTTTATTGTTATCTCAATCTCATAAGAGCATGAAATGGTCCTCTCTTTCAAAGGAAAATCGCTCTCTTATTGAGAGAATTCATGCTGCTTGGGTTCTCAAGCGGGACAGTATAAAACCTAGGGTAATCAATGCAAATGCGATGATACGTATGTAAATTGACTTAGATACAGATATATTTTTTGATGATAGCTTTGCCTGCGCCAGAATAATCATCTAATAGAAATCAAAAGTATTCATTATTATTTTGAGGTTTAAATGAAGGCCATATATCGACAGTTCGGCTGGACGGATTCTCTAAATATGGGTGGAAGAATAACCCACAACCTTCTTTGGATTTCTATTATTGCAAACTCCTCTGGCTTTGGCTCCGATGGCCTTTTAAACGTTGTTTTTGTTACTTACACTTTATGTGCATTGATCGATCTTCCTGCAGGATACGTTGCAGACAAGTTTGGAGGCCTAAAAGCATTAAACATTTGCTTTGCTTTAAGATTCTTAGGATTAATTTCATTTGGCTTTGCCATTCATGCCTCTTACTTTTACCCCCGCCTGATTTGGTATTTCATGACACTATGCGCAGTATTTGATGCCTCATCAATTGCATTTCTCAGCGGATCATATGAATCAGCTTATAAAATGTGGTTTGCGCAAAAGCTCCAAACGGTTAACCAAAGAGTAGAAAACTCACCTCCTCTTTTCATGGAAGCATTTAAGTACGGAAAGATTTTACGCTTTGGATTGCCATTGTTTGCTGGCTTTGTCGTTACTGTTGTAAATTTAAACAATGATCCCAGAATTTTAGAAGTTGCTTTTTCAAAAATGATGTTTGTTTTATCTTTGATTTTTCTTATTCATATCACACTGATGTATCGAATAAATAAAGATTTAAGAGAACTAGAAAATGGGGACTCAGCAAAGCGAAAATTAATTTCACCCTTTGATATCTTCAAGATCATTCAAAAACAAACTAAATTAAACCTTACCCTTGCATTCTCATATTTTTCTTACCGCATATGCACAGTGTACTTAATCACTCAAACATATTTGTTTTTAAGAGCCTCTGGTATAGCTGAACTGTATGTCTGGCTTGGCGGCATTGGGGCAGCAATTTTTATCCATATGATTATGCTAAGCTGTTCTAGCGTCATTTTGCCATGGCTTGGTTCTTGGATAGATCTTAAAAAAATTCAGATATACTTACCAGCAATTATTTCTGGGCTTTCATTTTGCCTCATTGCTGAATTGAATTACTTTGAGTCTCCATTTGCACATGGTGCCGCGATGATTTTCTATGTCGTGACTGTAGGAATACTCAGTCAGTCAATATCTACTTTCATTCAATCTACATTAGATGATAAAATACCACAAAATCTCCAAGCTTCTTGGTTTTCCTGCGCTAATTTGATCAACATGGGTTTAATGGGTTTTGTTGCTGGCCTTGCCCTTTTATGCAGACAAAACAATATGGGATACCTCGGACCTACTTTTATGACCTCTGCGATCGCTATTTTTGGGTTAGTAATCTTCCTTTGGTCTATTGGTAGTAATAAAAATGAATCGTCTCTGATTCCGTTAAAAAAGTTAATTTCATTTTCAATAATTTTGACTATTTTAGTAATTAGTCTTATTGGAGCTTTCTGTGATTTTAAACAGTTTGCTGCAATCAATGCTAAATACTATTCTGTTGTCAATGGACTCTCCAGCGAGTTACTTGTCTCAAAAATTCAAGATGAGCCATTGTTAAAGAGAAAGAACCTCTCAAAAGATGAGATTGCAGCAATTAGTGTTCGTTTATCAGATAAAAGTCTTCAATGTTTTGACATGAAAAATAGCCAAATATTTTTAAGTACTTGCAATTCTTTAAACAAATTAGATTACTTCAAGATTGAGAAAACATTAAATAATGCTGAATGGACTTTCATTTTCTATTTTAACAATGATGATGCCAAATCTGAATTGATAAAACGTTTTTGTATTATCATCTTGTTCTTATTCACCCTCGGACTCAGCGTTTGGTTGGGAGTAGCAATTGTAACTAGACGTATTTATCGTGAAGCAAGCCTTCTACTTGATGTAGGAGACAAGCCACTATCATGGTCAGAGGCTAAAAATAATTTTTTGATTGAAGAGTTTTTTGAAATTGGCGACAGACTTGCATTTAATAAAATTGAAAATGAACATCGAGCTAGAGAAAACGAAATCATTGCTCTTTCTGCTAAAATGATGGGTCATGATATCAGAAGGCCCATTCAGTATATTCAAATGATGCTAAGGCTATTGTCTTCAAATAAGATTGATCAACGCACTGAAGATTATGTTAAGCGATTAAAACCAGAAATTGACAGCGCTATTAAGAACATCAATAGCATGATCAATGATATGCTGGCATTTGGAAAGGTTGATCTTAGCACAGAGAGCGTTGAAACAAAATTAGTTAATATTGTTAAGAAGAGTTTCAAATACACTTTGAGTTCAGTTAACAAAACTGCAACTATCAAACTAGATGGGCTAAACTCAATTGCGGTTATTGGCAATCCAGATAAACTAAGCCGTGTATTTGTCAATTTATTTACTAATGCATTTGAATCAATACCGGAGAAAGGTAACATTTGGATTTTGGCAAAAATGAACAAAGACAAAGATGGCGAAATTGAGATCTGTATTGGCAATGAAGGAATTATTATTGAAAGCTGGGCTAGAGAAAAGATCTTTGATAGCTATTTTACAACAAAAACAACAGGGAATGGACTAGGGCTTTGTATTTGCAAAAATATCATAATAAGCCTTGGCGGGTCTATCTCGTGTCGACCAGCACTAAACCAAAGTGGTATGGAATTTCTTATCAAGATATCTGGAAAAGAAACCTTAGAATTTAGTGAATCTACCACAGAAATCTTTTCAATTGAGACGCTTACTGATTTTATAAATGAAAGCAAAACGCCCTCTATTTATGAATAGAAGCGTATCATCTATTTCCTCTAAAATAGATGATTGTTTAAAAGTGCTGATTGTTGAAGATGATTATCAGTATCCAGTGAAAACTTATCTGCTTGCAAACTTAGCTTCGTCATAGCAGCGATCAAGATAGTCCAAAAATCTAGCTGTAATAACAATAGAACCAGCTAGGCCAACATAAGGTTCAACCAAATATTCAAGATCAATCTTTAAAATTTCTTGATTGATCTTTAAGACAGGAAAACTAGCATTATCAAAATCTACTTCATACGATTCTACAACTCCTTTAAATAAGTATTCGCTTTTTGGTACTCTGCTACCAATCTTAAACTTTGGGTCACATTTAACTTTTCTAGGTATAATGAATTTACTTACATTATTTAATACTTGCTTTTTCCAGGTAGGATAAGCCTCTCCGAGATTATTTAAAATATTTTCTCTTCTTTTTTGATCATACCCAACTAAAACATCTAAAGAAATCTCTACATTCTTATCTAATAACGCTCGCTCGTTTTGATAGTCAGCGCTCGTGATGTCTCTTTCTGCAATAGCCAAACTATAAAGGAAATCCTGCTGAGCTTTAAAAACATCAGCTAAGCGATTTAATTGCTCCAAAGCAATTATTGGAGAGTTTTGTAATATACTTTCCTTAGAACCATCTGATGAAAATTTTTCGATTAATTGAATTACGTGCATAAAGAATTCTTCATCTAAGGGCTTTCTGAAAAAAGATGACCCATCAATTTTTCCAAAGTCTTTTTCAATTTTTCCTTTCTCATTTGCAGAAATAACAATCAAAGCTTCTGGCTGAACATGAATCAGGTCTTTAGCAATGCTTAAGAAACGAAGCCCGTGAATTCCAGGCATCATGACATCTGTAATTATAATTTGTGGATTAATAAAAGAAATTTTTTCTAAAGCCTCTCCAGCATCTGTAAACGCATGTATTTCAGCACTAAATGGAAATTTTTTGGAGTTTTTTACAAATTCCTGATCGTCATCTACAATAAGAATCTTAGGCGTCATACTTGTTTCCTATTGGTAACTTAATAAGAAAGCTTGCTCCCACTGTTGATTGCTGCAGCTCTATCGAAGCACCCATTTTTTCAAGCTCTTGCCTAGCAATATGCATTCCTAACCCTGTACCCTTATCGGCTTTTTTGGTTGTGAAGAAAGGTTCAAATATCTTATCGGCAATTTCATTAGAGATCCCAGGGCCATTATCTTGATATAAAAGGTGCTCAAAATCACCAAATTGAGACGATGATATTATGATTTCGCCATAAGGGTTATTTTCAAGAGCATCAATTGAATTAGAGATAAGGTTCATTAATACTTGGAGAAGGCCACTTTTAGAGCCGAAAATAGTAGCCTGTTTATCTACCTCGTTTTTAGTCTGTGTTTTTTCAAGAAGAGATCCCTTCATTAACATGATAGCGACATTGACAATTTCATGAAGGCCAAGTTGCTCATTGGTAGCGTTTCGCTTTGTTGCATAATCTAATCCATGAATAATTGACGATGAGAGCTTCACAGCTGTTTTAATACTAATCAACGTATCTTCTAAATCTTTAGCCGTTACTTTCCCAGCTTTGGCATTAATACCAAGCGTTATAGTAGCTACCGAGATAGAATTTAAGGTATTTCCAAGCTGATGAGCCACGCCAGAAGCAAGAAGACCGATTGTAGCCATTTTTTCGCTTTGAACAACCTCTGCTTCGAGCATTTTCACTTGCTTAAGTTGCTTTTCTACCAATAATTTTTCATTCCATAATTCTCGATGAAAATAATGAGAAATAGCAGCATTGAAGCTTGTTACGCCAACAAGAGCAAAAAAAGCCACCTGGATCATTTGATCGTTATCTATTTGGGAATGATGACCTGAAAACATTGCAAAGAAATAAATCAATGATACAACAACAGCCGATTGCACAATATATTTGGAAGAGGTAAAGACTAAACCGACAACTGGGGGGGTAACAGATATCCAAAACATTACTGGAGATGTAATACCACCTGTTTCATAAGAAGCATAAAGAGCTGCTGAAAGTCCACAGATATAGAGAAAAAAAAGAGCTAAGATTGCGTTGAATTGAACAATTAAAGGTGGAATAAAAAAGGCTAATATCCCAAAGATCGAGGATACTAGCCCTATTGTGGATGTCTTAAAATAGAGGAAATAAAGAAGACCGAATAGAAATAGCGTTATTCCACCAGTTCGTGAATAGATTATTACTAGATTTTTACTGATCATTTGTTTATTTAAGCCCTGATAGCTTTTTGTGCGATACACATCTTCTTGAAAGCTAGGTAACAAATCCAAGACAGCCAGAATTAACACCTGAAAATAACTCTCCGATTACATTGAGAGCAATTTTCCTGTTTCTTCCTTTAATTTTCTTAAACGCTTCTTCCAAAAGTTGAAACGAAGAAACAGCCCCCAAAGTCCCTACTTTAGCTGAATAAGTGGGAACCAAGTCTCGCGGAATTGAGTGATTATTGATGACAGCTTCTAAAAGCATTGGATTAGATTCATGAAGGAGCATCGCATCTAAATTGGCAAAAGATCCTGCATATTCAAGTGCTCGTTGCACATTGACAGCCATACCCTTTTGATAGGTGGCACTTACTCCTTTAGCGTCAATGTAGCAAAAAACCTCGTCATCTATTGTAACAGCACGGACTCTGTTATCTTCTGTTACAATATCCACTTTATTATAATCGAGTCTAAACGATAGACCATGGTTCGAAGATTCATTTGAAATAACAGCACAGCCAACGCCTTCAGCAAAAATAACTGGATATAACCATTCATTTATATTTTCTGATCGAGCGTGACGCTTGGACGCCTGGCCAATACATTGGGTAAGATTTGCATCGCTTGTTATCAAAATATTTACCGGCTTTCTTGGTCTATAAAATAGACCCTCAGCAATCAATATTGCATCATAGATTCCAGAACATCCTTTAATCAAGAACTGAGTTGGTATATATTTACCCTCGGCTATTCCCGCTGCTTTTCGAGCCTCACTTAAATAATTTCCGTGATTCACCATAGCTGAACCGGTAATATGAATATGG